>JBFEIJ010000104.1:0-7229 GCA_041553775.1 Planococcus sp. (in: firmicutes) | reverse complement strand
CAATTTACGCGAATCTTATATTTTTTTGTGTTTTTGGGTTTCCAGAAAAATTGTTGAAACGACCGGTCCTGTGATTTCCATGGCGTTTGTGCTAAAAGGAATGAACAAGGAGCTCGCTAATACCGCTGAACCTAAAACTGAAAATACTTTTTCCTTCTTCTTCATCTGACATCCCCATTTCTCAAAGTTATTCGTGACTCTGTTGTACTTGTTCTTCACTATAATTCAAAGTCCTACTGAATAGTTGATAAACACTGAGGAAGCAGTAGTAAAACTGATACTTGGTAGTAGCGAGGTATAGACTATTGGTAGTAGTTTTGACAGAATATTTTAAATTAAACGCAAATGGAGTGCTTTGGAATAATAGCAAAAGCCGCTCCCTAGAAAAATCCAGGAAGCGGCTTTGTTTATATTCTATTCGTCTGCAACAGATTCTACTTATTAATCAAACAAGAATCGTCCACAAAATCATCGTGAAGACAATCGTCGTGACACCTTGCAGTAAGGTTGCCATTGTTTGCGCTTTGTACGCTTCAGTGACTTTCATTCCAGTGAATTGTGTAATGACCCAGAAGAAGCTGTCGTTGACATGGCTCACTGTCATTGCGCCAGCACCGATGGCCATTACGACAAGCGCTAATGGTACTGCGCCTTCAACGCCCAATGTCGGCAAGAGCGGCGCCATCAATGTGGAAGTGATGACAAGTGCTGCCGTTGAAGAACCTTGAGCGGTTTTCAATGCCGCTGCGATCAGGAACGGGATCAACAGGAAGAAAGCTCCGCCAGCCAATGCTGACATGTCCATACCCGAGATCAAATCCGCGACACCTGAATTGGTGATGACACGTCCGAATGCGCCGCCGGCACCCGTGATCAATAAAATCGGCGCTGCACTTTTAATGCCTTCCCCGATCCAACCGGACAAAGTTTCTTCATCCAATTTCGGCAGCAACAAGAATGCCGCTAACACACCTAATAATAACGCCACTGTCGGTGAACCTAAGAATCTCAGTGTATTGGTCACGCCGCCTTCGCCGCCAAGGATGCCGGCAATTGAGCCTGCGCCAATTAACACTAATGGCAAGACGATTGGCAAGAACGCTTTGAACGTTGAAGGCATTTTACCAAACGATTTGATGACTTCTTCGTACGTCAACTCGCCGTCTTGTATCGTATCATCCGGCACGACGATTTTTGAAGCAACTTTAACTGCCCAGAAATAGCCGACAATGACCGCCGGAATCGCAACGACCAAACCGATTAGAATAATGGTTCCCAAGTAATCTGCAGCGCCGATGTTCCCTGCAGCTGCAATCGGACCCGGTGTCGGTGGAACCAATGTATGTGTTGCGTAAAGACCAGTCGCAAGGGCCACGGACATTGAGGCCATGGACACTTTCGCGCGTTTTGCTAATGCTTTTCGCAAGCTTGATAAAATGATGAATCCAGAATCACAAAAAACAGGAATGGAAACGATAAACCCGATGATCGACATCGCCAATTGCGGACGTTTTTCACCGATCAAGCGCAGCACGACTTCCGCCATGCGATAAGCGGCGCCCGATTTTTCCAAAATAACTCCGATGATCGTACCCGAAACAATGACAATCCCGATGTTCGTCATCAATCCGCCAAAGCCTTCGTTGACGCTTAACACGACGTCAGCTAACGGCATGCCGGATGCGATGCCCATGAAGAACGCACCGATCAACAACGCCAAGAATGGATGAACTTTGAGTACTGCCGTCAACAACACTACCAACACAACGCTTAACGCAATAATAAAAAATAACATTCTAGCACCCCTTTTATTTTTCTAAATACGCTTTGACCACTTTTTGTGTTTTTATTTTCAATTGATGAAAGGCATCAACTATTGCTAACTCAGCCGATACGTCTGCATCGACAATCGAGTGGATTTCCGTGAAATACGGTTCGAGCAAAGACTTGCTTGCCGACTCCACCATGCCGGAAATCAAGATGACCGGTTTGCCAGCTTTCTTGCAGGCTTCCGCAATGCCTAAAGGCGTTTTCCCGGATAAAGTCTGATGGTCTGTCTTGCCTTCCCCAGTCAAGATGAGATCCGCCAGCTTTAAATGAGCCTTGAACGCAATCGCCTCCAATACGACATCGACACCGCGCTGCATGTCTCCTGCGAAAAACGCCTGCATGGCACCACCAGCTCCCCCCGCAGCACCGGCGCCTTTTTTCTGGTGAAGCGCGACGCCTGTCACTTCTTCCACGACATCTGCGAAATTTCGAAGATTGTCATCGAGTTGCCGCACCGTCTCAGAAGATGCCCCTTTTTGCGGTCCGAAAACGGCAGAAGCCCCGTTCTCACCAATCAACGGATTTTCCACGTCGCAAGCGATGCGGAACGTACTTTCAGCTATACGCGGATCAAATCCCGCTATATCGATTTGAGCGAGCTCACTTAGCGCTCCACCGCCGCGCGCTAAAATCTTCCCGCTCCGATCCAGAAATTTCATGCCAAGAGCTTCAAGCATACCCGCTCCCCCGTCATTGGTGGCACTGCCCCCAAGGCCGATGATAAAGCGCCGGTAACCGGCGTCCAATGCATGACGGATCAATTCTCCTGTACCGTATGAAGACGCGATCAGCGGATTTCGTTCGGAGTCTTTCAACAACGTCAGGCCCGAAGCTTCTGCAATTTCAATGACGCACGTTTTGCCATCTCCGAGAACACCGTAACAAGCAGGAATTTCACGCCCAAGCGGATCTTCAACGCATTGCACAACCAATTTCCCACCAGTCGCATTGACCATTGCTGTCATGGTGCCTTCCCCGCCATCCGCTGCCGGCAGCATAAGCACTTCCATGTGACTATCAATTTCCAGCACCGCTTCCGCCATTGCCTCAGCTGCTTCCATCGCAGTCAAACTGCCTTTATATGAATCGGGTGCCGCTATGATTTTCAATCCTTAAAACCTCCCCACCGAATGAATAAAGCGCTTACATAAAATTATAGTGAAATTAATCCGGATATACATTATACTGACGGTATAGATTTTTACCTAAATATTTAGAATATATATACAAAGAGGAGCATTTATGATTACAAAACAGCTGGCGGAAGAAATTGTTAAGCAAACCATGATTCGGCTGAACCGCAATTTGAACGTCATGGATACGAACGGCATGATTTTGGCGTCCGGGGAAACCGAGCGCATCGAGAAGATTCATGAAGCCGCAGCGCAAGTGGCCAAAAGCGGAGAAACGCTGTGGATAACGGAAGCGGAGTTAGCTGCGTGGCATGGCGTCAAAGCCGGCGTTAACTTGCCGATCTATTTCCAAGAAAAACTTGTAGGTGTGATTGGCATCACTGGCAACCCGGAAGAATTAAAAGAAATTTCAACGCTTGTTCAATTGACGACTGAAATGATGGTCCATCAATCCCTCATCACTTCTCATATCGAATGGAACCGCAAGCGCAACGAATTGATCTTTGATGAATTGACTAGCGGCAAGCCATTATCCGCAGCTGTGCTTGAACGGATTTCACAAATAGAGATTGAACACGCCACTTCTTTTGTGACGTTGCTAGTCGAACTGAAAAACGCAAGCTCTCCTTCCCGTAGAATCATTGAACAACTTGAGGGCCATTTTCACGGGCAAACCGTCGTCTCCGGACATTCCCAGCTGAACGAAGTTTTTTTATTGATCCAGGTGGATGATCCCTTAACCCTAGAACGTAAACTATCTTCTGTACTTCAGTCGCTGCAGAAAATCGGTGCTTTCAGAGTCGGAGTTGGGATTATCGTCGACAGCATTTTTGATACCCGAACTTCTTACCTTGCCGCTAGAAACGCTTTGACTTTCGGAAAACCGGAGCAATCACTGATTTTTTTCGAAGACGTGGAATTGATGGCGTTGCTAAAACGCAATCCGCCAGCGGAACTTGAAAAATTCACCGCCAGAATTCTTTCGGGTTTGAATGACTCGTTATGCCAAACCTTGACGATGTACTTCAATTGCAATAAAAACAACGCAGAAACTGCTGACGAGTTGAACATTCACCGCCACACCTTGAGTTATCGTTTGAAAAAGATCAAGAACATCACTGGATTAGACCCGGCTGACTTTCAAGATGCGGTTGTCATACATTTGGCGTTGACCTTACGAAATTGAAACTTAGCCAACCAAATAAAAAGAGCTCAGCAGAAAACCTCTCTGCTGAGCTCTTTTGCGTATTCCTTAATGTGGTTAATTTCCAATTCGCACCGCATTATCTTTGTTCTGCAGTACAGCTAGAATACTCAACGCTGCGAGTAGGCTAGTCTTCGGGTTGTTCGGCATCGGGTTGTTTTCAACTTGAAGCTGCATCCGTCCGAAATCCCCTTCTGCTTCGATCGTATGCGTGTTCTGTTCAATGGTTGGATCGACGATGACACGCACGCGCGTTTTCTCAACACCGATGCCTGCAAGGGCGAGCACCAATGCCACATTAATATTCTTCGGAAATTCTTCGATGGCTTCATATGCCGAACCTTCGAAAATTACCGCCTCTTCGTCTGCGTTCATGCCAAGCGATGCCGGTGATTTCCGGGTGGTAATTTGGACACGTTCCAACCCGCCGACCGCTTTCGCCGATTGCAAGACATCTAATCCCCCGATGGCACCGGACGGCAAGAACACATTCGTGCCGTTAGCTTCCGCCAATGCTTTTACGTCATTAAAGAATTCGGCATCTTTAAAAACACCGATGCTGCTGACAACGAGGTCCCTTTGAGATGCGACCACGTCTTTTAAGAAAATACGCGCTGCGTCGACCGTAACTGCCTCGACGACGATATCGAGCGGCGCCTTTAAGAACGCTTGAAGATCCGTATAAAAATCAACTCCAAAATCCCCACACAACTTCGGTCCTACGTCCAAATTGCGTCCGAAAACAGCGATCACTTTACCGTCTGCCATCCCATTTCGATTGATCTGTTCCAGCAAAAACGTTGCAATATTGCCTGTTCCGATGATCCCGATATTCATGGTCATCCCCCTCACTCTTTGAATTAAATTGTAAACTTTCACCGCACCATTCTCCACCCATATACGAAAAGAGAAGTCCAAATCTGTAGTCGTTCCTGATTAACTCACCGTTAATTCGGGAAACAAAGGATTAATACGTTTTTAGCAAAACAAACAATTGGAGGAGGAACATTTCATGGGCAAAACAGCAATCATTACAGGCGGCGCCAGCGGTCTCGGAAAATCAGCAGCGCTTTATCTAGCTGACGAAGGCATTAATATTGCGGTTGTCGATATTAGTGAAGACACCGGCAATGAGACCGTCAACGAGTTGAAAGAAAAAGGCGTCGATGCCATCTTCATCAATGCGGACGTCTCAAAAGCTGATGACGTAAAAAATTACGTCGACAAAACACTCGAGCATTTCGGCTCGATTGATTATTTCTTCAATAACGCTGGTATTTCGGGCAGCGGCAAAAAGTTTTTGGAAACGGATATCGAAGAAATTGAAAAAATTGTCGGCATTAACCTGCTTGGTGCCTTGTATGGCTTGCGGTATGTAGCTGAAGCGATGCTGAAAAACGGCGGCGGTTCCATCGTCAACACTGCATCCAGTGCCGGAGTCATCGGCCAGGCATCCGTGGTCACTTACGGTGCTACGAAGCACGGCATCGTCGGCATGACGAAGAGCCTTGTAGCGGAATACGCCAAAGACGGTCTCCGCGTCAACGCCATCGCACCAGGTCCGACAGAAACTCCGATGGTCAAAAAATTCTTCGAGGACAATCCGGACATGAAGAAAAGTGCAGAAGCCGGAATTCCACAAGGACGCCTCGGGAAATCAGAAGATATCGGCGAACTCGTCGCATTCCTTTTGACAAAAGGCGATTACATCAACGGCGAAACGATTCGCATCGACGGTGGATTCACGAATACGAAATAAATTGAACCGTGGTCAAGAAAATTCTTGGTCACGGTTTTTTATTGTTCGCAACAGGAAGTCATTGGTTTTTCTTATCAATATAGATAAAATACATCGAATTTATTTATAGGAAGATTAGCGATATAGTGAAGAGGAAAAGAGGTGACGGACGTGGAATTTGTCTGGATGTTTTTAATCGGCATTAGTGCGACAACGCTTGGGACACTTGCAGGAGGCGGCGGGTTGATCAGTTTGCCTGCTATGTTATTGCTCGGCATGCCCGTCCATTCTGCGATCGGCGCCAATAAAGTTTCCAATACGATCAGTTCGTTTTCGAGTTTCTTCTATCTCATCAAGAAAAAGAAAATCAGCTTAAAAGAATCCATTTGGATTGTTCCCGTCAGCCTTACCGGCGGCGTTACAGGCGGCTGGATCGCTTCGACTATCCCAGAAGACCAAATGTATGTCGTCGTCAGCATACTTTTAGTTTTCGCCTTTATCACATCGTTTCTTGGCAAAAAGGGCTTTACCGGAGAAAGCCTTTTGAACATGCGGCCGAAAAGCATTGCTGGTTTGTACAGCATCGGCATTTATGACGGATTATTCGGACCTGGCCAAGGCACATTGATGCTTTTCTTGTTCAGTTCTTTGAACATCTCCTATATCCGCGCTGTCGGCTTCGTTCGCTTGGCGACTTTTGCAAGCTGCTTCGGGGCAGCCATCACTTATATTGCGGCCGGCGACATCCTTTGGCCGCTGACAATCGCTCTTTTGCTCGGTTCTGTGACAGGTGCACAAGTCGGCGTCCGCATCGCCGAGAAACTCGATCCCTCTTTTGTAAAGCCTATTTTACGGGTCGTCACCGTCCTGCTCATTCTACAAATTGTCTCTACTCGGTTTCTGTAATCGCTACATGCATTTTGACTGATAAAATATATTTCAACTTCTAAAATAAAAGAATAGTAAATTATTTCACCTTATTTTATCAGGATCCTACACACCAAGCGGGCGCTTTCCGCGGACGAAGCGCTGAGCCTCCTCGTCGCAAGCTCCTGCGGGGTCTCATCACTTCGTTCTTCCGCAGGAGTCGCCACTTGGTGTTTCGGATCCTTGTATGGTGATAATGATTAGTAGAGTTATTATGATAAAAAACTCTAAATAGTTCACTATGATAAAAACGGGAATCTCCAAGCGGTCTGGCCACGAAGACTCCTGTGGGACAGTGAAAGCTGAAGACCCCGCAGGGACGTAAGTCGCGAGGAGGCTGAAGCTGAGCCCACGGAAAGCGAAGTGGCCAGTCCGCTTGGAGCTTATCCCCCATTAT
>JBFEIJ010000103.1:0-7249 GCA_041553775.1 Planococcus sp. (in: firmicutes) | reverse complement strand
GGGTTGATCGATTCGGAGTTCGAAAACTTGGAAGTGTATTCAGAAGTGCTGCAAGACGGCATTTTCGATTTAATCGATGCAGGGAAAGTGACATTTGCTTCTGCTTCAGCGATTACGTTATCGCCAGGAAAGATGGAGCAAGTTTACGGCGATTTTGAAAAATACCGCAATAAGCTTTTATTGCGGCCACAGGAAATTTCCAATCACCCGGAAATTATTCGCCGGCTCGGCTTGCTATCGATCAATACCGCACTTGAATTTGATATTTACGGTAACGTCAATTCAACCCATGTGCGCGGCACGAAAATCATGAACGGCATTGGTGGGTCAGGCGATTATGCGCGCAATGCGCGGCTGTCGATTTTCGTCACGCGCTCGACAGCGAAAGACGGCAAGATTTCGAGCATCGTGCCATTCGCTTCTCATATCGATCACACCGAACACGATGTGCAAATTGTTGTCACCGAACAAGGCTACGCCGACTTGCGGGGACTTGCACCACGCGAACGCGTCCCGCTCATCATTGAAAATTGCATGCATCCCGCGTACCGCGATCAAATGCGCGCCTATTATGCAGAAGCGCTCAAGCGCGGCGGGCAGACACCGCATGTGCTTGAAAAAGCTTTCTCGTGGCATACCCGATTCATGGAAACAGGCACGATGCAGGAAGAGTGAACTTAAAACCGGCCACTCCTATAGGGAGCGGCCGGTTTATTGGATTTATCGATTGCAATACATTTCGGCAGTGCTGCGGCTTGAAAGTTCTAAAATATTACCGAATGGATCTTCTGTGTAAACGAGGTAATGATTTTTGTCTTTATTCATCTGATGAATTTTACTGCGTTGCTTGCCGCCATGCTGAACGATTCGTTCAATCGCTTCAACTACATCCGGTACAATTAAGCAGATGTGGAAAAACCCGCGGTGGGCAGTCGGTTGGCTTTCATCGAGATCCGTTTCACGGAACTCGAATAGCTCGATGCCCACACCGCCCATCGACATCAAATGGACATTGCGCATTTTTTTGATTTCCGATCCTTGCAAGTTTTGTGTAATGTTTTCAACTTCTGCCGTATCTGCATCAAACTCAATCGGTCCTGACAATATGTAAAAGCCCAATACATTGCAATACCATTGCATCGCATGGTCTAAATCTGGCACCGCCAATCCGACATGTGTAATTTCGCTGTTCATAAAATCGCCTCCTATATACCTAGCGTTTACCCGATTTTCATGGATTTAATTCTTTTTATAATAACAGATTTTTCAGTATAAACGAAAATAGTTGTTGTCAAGTGAGATTTTTAGTATTATAATAAGCAATTGTGAAATTCTGAAATGAGGGTACTACTAATGAAAAATTCCATCTATGGTTTGACGATAGATCAATTGAAAGAATGGTTTTTGGAAAACGGCCAGAAGAAATACCGTGCGGAGCAGGTATGGGACTGGTTATATATAAAACGCGTCACTGAATTTTCCCAAATGAACAATTTAAGCAAAGAGGTCATCAGCCTGCTTGAAGATAATTTCGCGATCCGCACACTTGAAGAAGCGGTGAAGCAGGAGTCAGCTGACGGCACGATTAAATTCTTGTTCCGTCTACAAGACGGCAATTTGATCGAAACCGTTTTGATGCGCTTTAAATACGGGAATTCGGTATGTGTGACAACGCAAGTTGGCTGCAACATCGGCTGCAGTTTCTGTGCCAGCGGATTGTTGAAAAAGAGCCGCGATTTAAATGCGGGCGAAATCGTTGAGCAGATCATGCAAGTGCAAGCTCACTTTGACGCTATTCAAAAAGAAGAACGCGTAAGCCACATCGTAGTTATGGGTATCGGCGAACCGTTCGACAACTACACGAACTTGATGGACTTCCTAACTGTCGTCAACTCGCAAAAAGGTTTGGCGATCGGTGCACGTCACATTACTGTATCAACAAGCGGTATCGTGCCGAAAATCTACGATTATGCGGATGAAGGCTTGCAAGTCAACTTGGCGATTTCCATCCACGCGCCAACAAACGAATTGCGTTCACGCATCATGAAAATCAACAAAGCGTATCCAATCGAAAAATTGATGGATTCAATCGACTACTACTTGGAGAAATCCAACCGTCGCATCACTTTCGAGTATATTTTATTGCGCGACGTCAACGATCACGTCGAAGAAGCGAACAAGCTGGCGAAATTGCTTGAAAACAAACGCCACTTGTCCTACGTGAACTTGATTCCGTACAACTCAGTTAGCGAACATGACCAATATCAACAAAGCACGCCGGAAGCGATCAGCGCTTTTTACGACGCTTTGAAGAAAAAAGGCATCAATTGCGGCGTTCGTCACGAGCAAGGCGCCGACATCGATGCAGCTTGCGGTCAATTGCGCAGCAAACAAATCAAAAAAGAAAAAACAGTCGTTTAATAATGAAAGGCATCCTCTTGGAGGGTGCCTTTTTTGTGTGGAGTTGGTGAGCGCGCGTAAATCCAGCCAAACGCGCGAAAAATTCACACACCGACCACAATCACACAAAAAACAATCAAATTTCTTTCTTTATTTTTTAAATATACTGATAAGTGTTATAATTTAAAACAAATCAAAAGGGGGGAAAAGATGGCGGAAATTGAGATCAAGCACTTAGGAAAAACGTACGAGAACGGCGCGGTTGCGGTCACGGATTTCAATTTGGCGATTCGGAATGAGGAATTCATCGTGTTTGTGGGCCCGTCAGGCTGCGGAAAATCCACAACGCTGCGCATGATTGCGGGGCTGGAGGACATTACGCAAGGAGATTTGTACATAGACGGGAAGCGTGTGAACGACATGCAGCCGAAAGACCGGGACATTGCGATGGTGTTTCAAAACTATGCGCTGTATCCGCATATGACTGTATTTGAAAATATCGCGTTCGGCCTGAAGCTGCGAAAGGTCAAAAAAGACGAAGTCAAAAAGCTCGTCACTGAAGCAGCCGCTATTCTGGGCTTGGAAGAGTTGCTCCATCGCAAGCCGAAAGCACTGTCTGGCGGTCAGCGCCAGCGCGTTGCATTAGGACGCGCCATTGTCCGCGATGCGAAAGTGTTTTTGATGGACGAACCGTTGTCCAATCTTGATGCCAAGCTACGCGTTCAAATGCGGGCGGAAATCGCCAAGCTTCATCGTCGGCTGAAAACGACGACCATTTACGTGACGCATGACCAGACCGAAGCCATGACGATGGCGACGCGCATCGTCGTGATGAAGGACGGGTTTATTCAACAAATCGGCAGTCCGAAAGAAGTGTATGATTTTCCGGATAACCGGTTTGTTGGGGGCTTTATCGGTTCGCCGGCGATGAATTTTTTCGAAGGCCATCTCGAAAACGGCACGTTCAAGCTGGGCGAGAAAGCGGTCGATCTATTGCCGGAGCAGCAGGCGCTTTTGAAAAATCAAGGCTACAATAACAAAGCGATTACACTTGGCGTACGTCCTGAGCACATTCACGTTAATAATGAAGATTTATCAAATTTGCCAGTCAGTGAATTTGATGCCACGATCACGGTTTCGGAATTGACCGGTGCAGAAACGGTAATCTACGCCGTTTACGACGGACAAGAATTTATTGCACGGGTTGAAGCGGATACGGCAATTGAAGCGGGTGACGTTGTGCGCCTTGCGTTCGACATGTCGCATGTCCATTTTTTCGATAAGGAAAACGGCAGCCGAATAAAAGCCGAGAGCGCCGCTGAACTTGATCAATCAATTGCTCAGACAAGCTAATTCGCAAATTAAAGATTTTCAATTTCAGTTTTTTAAAAACTGTTCATTTACGCGTTTGCGTTTATTCAGTGAAATTGAGGGAAAATAAACAAGTATAGACAATTATAAAAAAGGGAGTGGAAGATAAATGGTAAAAGTAGCAGTAGAAGAACCGTTTGTTTCAGTGAAAGATGCATTAGAGAAAAAAGGATATAACGCAGAGATGCTAAAAGATAAAACGGATGCAGTGGATTACGACTGTGTCGTTGTGAGAGACTTGGAAGATTTAGCGGATTTCCATATGAACGTGCCTTTAGTTGAAGCGAAAGGCCGTACATTATACGAAATCGTTGAAGAAGTGGAAGAGCGTCTTGTGCGCAGCGGCAAAGTCCCAGAATCTGAAGTATTTGATGAAGGCGGCAGCTCAGGCGGCGGATTCATCAAAGGCGCACTTACAGGCGCAATCGTCGGAGCGGCAGCGGGTCTTTTACTGACACCGAAAAGCGGCAAAGAGATGCAAGAAACGTTAAAAGAAAAAACAGCCGGCTCGAAAGAAAAATTGAGTGGCACGGTTGAACAAGTCAAAGGCAAAGTCGGCACAGTAAAAGAAAAAGCGGCGGACGTCAGCGACAAGACAAAAGGCAAAGTCGACGAATTGAAAGCGAAACGCGAAGAAAAGAAAGAAGAAAAAGAAGTGAAGAAGATCGAAAAAGAGTTGAAAGCTGAAGAAAAGAAAGAAGAAAAAGCTGTGAAAGAGCACGAAAAAGCTGAGAAAAAAGCAGATAAAGAAATCAAAAAAGCAGACAAAGAAGCCGAGAAAGAAAAAGGCGGCATTGAAGTCGTTGAATTTGGCGAATCCGAAGTGAAACAGAACGATTCGGGAGAAGCGACAATCACATCTAAAAAAACGACAGATAAATAACAAATAAAAGCTGTACCGGAAATTTTCCGGTACAGCTTTTTTGTTTATTCAACAACGGCGTCATCTACTGCAATGTGTTCTTCAGGTTCCGGGACGCGGGACAGGATGAAGAGACCGACCACGAACAAGATGATCAGGCTGAATACGCCCATGCTGGAGTTTCCAGTGAGTTGCGCAGTGGCACCAACGAGAAGCGGTCCTAATATTGCGGCAAACTTGCCGAAAATATTGTAAAAGCCGAAAAACTCATTGGCATTTTCGCGCGGCACCAATTTGGCGAAATACGAACGGCTAAGCGCTTGAATGCCGCCTTGGCTTGTCGCCACAAGCATCGCCAAAATCCAGAAATCGGTGATGGTTTCCAAGAAAAAGGCGTAAATACAAACGACGATATACACACAAATTCCGACATACAGCATTTTCTTGCCGGTGAAGCGTTCAGACAAGCGACCGTACAAGATGGCAAACGGCGCGGCTACTACCTGGGTCACAAACAAAACGATGAGCAGGCTCGTCGCCGACAAACCGAGATCTGTGCCGTATGAAGTTGCTAATGCAATAATCGTCCCGACGCCATCGATGTAGAAGAAGTAAGCGAGCAGGAATAGAAACAGCGCCCGGTATTGGCGAATGCTTCGGACAGTGTTGCCGAGGCGTTTCATGCTTTGGCGAATCGGTCTTGGTTCCCGTTCAATGTAATAATTTTGGTGCACTCGTTTGAACATCGGAATCGAGAAAACAGCCCACCAAGCGGCAGTAATCAGGAAGGCAATCCGGCTCGCGTTCGTCGTCGTAATCGGAATGACTTCGTTCGAAGCTAATAAAATGACTGCAATAGATAAGATGAATGGAATCGTCGAACCGATATAGCCCAACCCGTAGCCGAACGCAGAAACATTGTTCATGCGTTTAGCGGACGTCACGTCCACGATAAAGGCATCGTAGAAAACATTAGCGCCGGTAGCGCCGAGTGCAGCGAACGTGTAACAGACGAGCAGCAGAAGCCAATTATCGCTTGGAACAAATGCCAATGCGGCCGTAGAAACTGTTCCTAAAAGGAAAAAGGCGGTGAAGAATTTCTTTTTCAAGCCTTGGTAATCGGCAATCGTCCCCAGGATCGGACCAATCATTGCCAGAATAAACGTGAAGATCGCAATGGTGTAGCCAAGGTAAGCTGTGGAATCAGCTAACCCAACGCCTGCTTTAGTGGCCGCTGCTTTATAATAAAGCGGAAAAACAGCCGTTGTAATAATGATTGAATAAGCGGAGCTGCCCCAATCGTAAAACGCCCAGCTTTTCTCTTCTTTCGTATACTTTTTCATGGCATAATCCCCTTACGCTATAGATAAGTCCATTGTACTTGAAGAAAATATAAAATGGGGCACTATCTTTCGAATTCACTGAAATTTTACATAATTTTTAAAAGAATTGGCAATAAACCACTCTAATTGAGAACCAACAGCAAGTTCAGTAGACTGAAGAGAGAAAGAAGAGGTGTTTGTGTTGAAAGTAATATCGTGGAATGTCAACGGCCTCCGCGCTGTAATGAAAAAAGGGTTTATGGATTTTTTCAATGCGGAAAATGCCGATATTTTCTGTTTGCAGGAAATCAAATTGCAGGAAGGTCAAATTGATCTGGAATTACAGGGATACCATACATATTGGAATTACGCCTTGAAAAAAGGCTATTCGGGCACAGCTGTATTTACCAAACAAGAACCGGTTGCCGTTTTTTATGGACTGGGCAGTGAAGAGCATGATGCAGAAGGTCGTACCCTTACGTTAGAGTTTGAAGATTTTTATCTCGTCAATGTCTACACTCCGAATTCGCAGCACGGCTTATTGCGGCTCGACTACCGTTTGCGGTGGGAAGACGCGATTTTATCGTACGTGAAAAACTTGGACAAAATCAAGCCGGTTATCCTATGCGGCGATTTGAATGTCGCTCATCAGGAAATCGATTTGCGCAACCCGAAAGCAAATAAGAAAAATTCCGGGTTCACGCCGGAAGAGCGGGGCAAGATGAGCGAATTTCTAGCGAGCGGCTTTATTGATACGTTCCGTTTTTTCCATCCCGACAAAGAGGATAGTTACACATGGTGGTCATACCGAACCGAATGCCGTCCGCGCAATATCGGCTGGCGCATCGACTATTTCATCACTTCCGAAAGACTTGCGCCAAAACTAACCGAGGCCAACATCCATACCGAAATTTTAGGCTCAGACCATTGCCCGATAGAATTAAAAATCAATCTGCCGGTTTGAAGAGTAAATTTGTAGTTTACCTGCATTGTTTCAATTCGTAATCATAAAGAAAGAGCCTTCTCGCTATGCGAAGGCTCTCAGACTGTAGACAAAATCTGTATAAAATGAATATCAGTGTATAACCTCCAAGCGGTCTGGCCACTTCGCTTTCCGTGGGCTCAGCTTCAGCCTCCTCGTCACTACCGTGACTGCGGGGTCTTCAGCTTTCGCTGGTTCCACAGGAGTCTTCGTGGCCAGACCGCTTGGAGAATGTCGGCTTTCATCAAAGTGAGTTATCTACTTTCATTCTCTATTAACAAACACTTTACTTATTTTTTATCCCTACACTCT
>JBFEIJ010000102.1:0-7393 GCA_041553775.1 Planococcus sp. (in: firmicutes) | reverse complement strand
TTATATATCGGTATGGAAGTGAATTTTAATTAGATTACATAATATTTATATCAATTACATAAGTGAACTCTTATCAATCTAGATAAAAAAAGAGACAGTCCACAAATGGACCATCTCTCTCCTACGTTGCTATTACCCTTGCGTTTTCGACGCTGGCAACTCTTTTTTGTACACGGCTACTACTTTACCATCCGAACTTTCATCCAAGATGAATGATCCATTCGAGTAACGGTCAACCGGTTTTAAATTGCTTGCGATTAACGGCTGTCTTACGCCTTTTGTTGTTTCCAATAAGATTTCTTCTGCTCCGGTCGTCGACAATACACAGACAACGCGATGCGGATTTGATTTTAATTCACGCAGCATAACGACGCCGCGTTTTGCACGGCTTCCCGTTTCGAACTCTTGAAGCTTCATCTTTTTCGCAGCTCCGCGTTGCGTAACCAAGACGAGGTCTTGCTTTTGCTCGGGATCGACCATGACAGCGGATACCACTGCATCGCCATCTTTCAAGTTCACGCCTTTCACACCTGCTGTGCGAAGACCGGTCACCGGAATTTCCTCGATCGGGAAACGCACGCCGTATGCCTGGTTCGTGGCAATGAACAATTCTGTTTCGGCCGTCACGACGCCTGCGAAAATCATTTTATCGTCGCCTTTTAAGTTCATCGTCTTGATCGCTTTCGAATAGCGCTGGATATGATAATCCTTCAACGCTGAACGTTTCACCAAACCGTTTCTTGAAACGGTCAAGATGCTCGCATCGGCTTCGAAATTCTCGAATGGGAAAACCGCCAAAATGGATTCATTCGCCTCAAGTTGAACAATGCTGGATAAATGCTGACCAAGGTCTTTCCATTTGATGTCCGGCAATTCGTTGATCGGCTGGTAAACGAAATTCCCGTTTGTTGTGAAGATGAGAATCGTGTGCTGCGTATTTAAATTACGCTCGAACAATAAATGATCCGTATCTTTCATAGCGAAATCCTGGCCATTCGATGCTGCGTGGGAACGCGGGCTTGTGCGTTTGACGTAGCCCTCTTTCGTAACCGTGACCACAACATCTTCACTTGGAATCAATAATTCGCGCGTGATGGTGATTTCCTGGATTTTGTCTTCAATGACCGAACGGCGCGGTTCCGCAAATTGCTTGCGAATGCCGGCTAATTCTTTTTTGATGACGTTCTTCAATTTTGTAGCACTTGTTAAAATGCCTGTCAGTTCCGCGATCAGCTTTTTCAAGCTATCAGCTTCACTGCGCAGCTCGGTAATGTCGGTATTCGTCAAACGGTATAGCTGCAAGCTGACGATTGCTTCCGATTGGGCTTCCGAAAAAGCGAACGACGAAATCAAATTGTTTTTTGCATCGCGTTTGTCTTTCGACGCACGGATCGTTTTGATGACTTCATCCAAAATTGACAACGCTTTGATCAAACCTTCGACGATGTGCATGCGGTCATTCGCTTTTTGCAAATCGAATTCCGTGCGTTTCGTGACGATTTCTTTTTGGTGCGTGATGTAAGCATCAAGCGAAGTTTGCAATGTCATCATCGTTGGACGACGTTTGTGGATTGCCACCATATTGAAGTTATAGCTCACTTGAAGATCGGTGTTTTTGTACAAATAGTTCAAGATGCCGTTCGCGTCCATGTCTTTTTTCAATTCGATGACAATGCGCAGACCGGTTCTGTCGGATTCATCCCGTACTTCCGAGATGCCTTCCAGTTTGCGGTCAAAACGTTGATCATCGATTTTTTTGATCATGCTCGCTTTATTCACTTCAAATGGAATTTCAGTAATGACGATTTGTTCTTTACCGCCTTTTAATGGCTCGATTTCCGCTTTAGAGCGGATAATGATCTTGCCTTTACCCGTTTCGTACGCTTTGCGAATGCCGTCGATGCCTTGAATGATGCCGCCTGTCGGGAAATCCGGTCCTTTGATGACCGTCATTAATTCTTCTACAGTCGCATCGGGGTTGTCCATGCGCATCAACACGGCATCAAGTACCTCATGCAATGCGTGCGGCGGAATATCCGTCGCATATCCGGCAGAAATCCCTGTCGATCCGTTCACTAGAAGATTCGGGAAACGCGACGGCAAGACCGTCGGCTCCATATCCGAATCATCAAAGTTCGGGATGAATTCCACAGTGCGTTTGTCGATGTCGCGCAGCAATTCACCTGCAATCGCCGATAAACGCGCTTCGGTATAACGCATTGCAGCCGGTGAATCGCCGTCCATCGAACCGTTGTTTCCATGCATTTCAACGAGCATATGGCGCACTTTCCAGTCCTGGCTCAGGCGCACCATCGCTTCGTATACGGATGTATCGCCATGCGGATGGTAGTTACCGATAACGTTACCGACCGTTTTAGCTGACTTCCGGAATGCTTTATCGTTCGTATTGCCTTCTTTGTACATCGCATATAAAATTCGGCGCTGAACTGGCTTCAACCCGTCGCGCGCATCAGGTAATGCGCGGTCCTGGATGATGTATTTACTGTACCGTCCAAACCGATCGCCGATGACTTCTTCTAGCGGCAGATCTTGAAAACGTTCGGTTTGTGTCATACAATTTCCTCCTCAGCGTGAATTAAATCATTTTCCAAAATGTTCGCGTCTTCTTCCATTCCGAAGTCGACGTTTTTCTCGATCCATAAACGGCGCGGCTCTACTTTATCGCCCATCAATGTTGTGATGCGGCGTTCTGCACGCGCTCCGTCTTCAATCGTCACGCGTATCAACGTACGTGTTTCGGGATTCATCGTTGTTTCCCATAATTGGTCGGCGTTCATTTCACCAAGACCTTTGTAGCGCTGCAACATATAGCCTTTGCCGACTTTTTTCGTCGAAGCTTCAAGATCCGCTTCGGTCCACGCATAATCGACCACTTCTTTTTTACCGACGCCTTTTGATACTTTATAAAGCGGCGGCAAGGCAATAAACACTTTGCCTGCTTCAATAAGCGGTTTCATGTAACGGTAGAAGAACGTCAGCAACAGCACTTGAATGTGCGCGCCGTCAGTATCTGCATCGGTCATGATAATGATTTTATTGTACGCAATGTCATCCACTGAGAAATCAGATGCCACTCCGCCGCCAATGGCGTGGATGATCGTCGAAATTTCTTCGTTTTTCATGATTTCCTCAAGCTTCGCTTTTTCCGTGTTTACCACTTTACCGCGCAGCGGCAAGATGGCTTGGAAAGTACGGTCGCGGCCTTGCTTCGCTGAACCGCCTGCCGAGTCACCCTCGACCAGGTACAATTCGTTTTTCGAAGCGTTGCGGGACTGGGCTGGCGTCAATTTACCGGACAATAATGCATCCGATTTCTTGCGCTTTTTGCCATTTCGCGCATCTTCGCGCGCTTTTCGTGCTGCTAGACGGGCCTGAGACGCACGAATCGCTTTACGAACGAGCGATGCACTCAAATCGGCGTTCTCTTCCATGAAATACATCAGCTTTTGCGACACGACCGCGTCGACAATGCTGCGGGCTTCACTCGTACCGAGCTTGCTTTTCGTTTGCCCTTCGAATTGCAGCAACGCTTCCGGAATACGGACCGAGACGATGGCCGCTAAGCCTTCACGGATGTCCGATCCTTCAAGGTTTTTATCTTTGTCTTTCAATAAATTAATTTTTCGTGCGTAATCGTTGAATACGCGCGTCATTGCAGCTTTCGCACCGGTTTCATGTGTTCCGCCATCGCGTGTACGAACGTTGTTGACGAACGACAAAATCGTTTCCGAATAACCGTCGTTGAACTGGAACGAGAATTCGACTTCAAGGTCTTCTTGGTGGCCTTCGATATACGCCACTTTATGAAGCACGTCTTTTTCTTCATTCAAATACGCCACAAACGCTTCAATGCCCGTCTCGAAGAAAAACGAGTCTTGCATGCCATTGCGTTTGTCGGTCAAATCGATTTTTAAGCCTTTTAACAGGAACGCCGACTCGCGTAGGCGCTCGCTTAATGTTTCGTAATTGTATTTCGTCGTGGAAAAAATCGTTTCATCCGGCAGGAAATGAATTTCCGTACCGGTTTCTTTGGTCGTGCCGATTTCTTCAAGCGTCGTAACCGGCTTACCGCCGTTTTCAAAGCGCTGGCGGTATTTCTTACCGTCGCGGAAAATCGTCACTTCTAAAAATTTCGACAAGGCATTTACTACAGACGCGCCAACTCCGTGGAGTCCACCACTTGTTTTATAGCCGCCTTGACCGAATTTACCGCCTGCGTGAAGGACCGTCAAAATGACTTCAGGAGTCGGCTTGCCGCTCCGATGCATTCCTGTTGGCATACCGCGGCCGTGGTCGCGAACGCTCAAGCTATTGTCTTCATGGATCGTCACGCTGATTTTATCACCAAATCCTGCAAGCGCTTCATCGACAGAGTTATCGACAATCTCGTACACTAAATGGTGAAGCCCTCTGGCGTCGGTCGAACCGATATACATACCCGGGCGTTTTCTAACGGCGTCTAAGCCTTCGAGTACTTGAATTGCTTCTTCGTTGTATGCCGTATTTTTCATTTTAGCCATTCTTTTTCCCTCCAACAAAACATCTGTTCGCATTTCTCTATCTATTAATCGTATCGATAACAAGCGCATCTGTCAATAATCATAGAAAAAGAGCGCTAAGCGCCCTCTTACCGTAAAGAAGCTCTTATTTAAGGATGGCGTATTCCACTTTGAGGCAGCGATCCATGATAACCGTATACCCTGCACCGGTCAAGTCATTGAAAACCGCTTCGTCCACCACATTCAATTGGGTCCAGAAAACTGGCGCGTCGATGGCTTTAAAATCCTTCGCCAGCTCCGGCAGAAATTCACTGCGCCGGAACACATTGACGATATCGACCGAATCCGGAATATCCGTTAATGACGCGTAGCTTTTCTCACCGAGCACACGATCCGCTTGCGGATTCACCGGAATGATCCGGTATCCGGCACGCTGCATCGCTTCTGACACCATATATGACGTGCGGCTCGGGTTCGGACTCAGTCCCACGACAGCGATTGTTTTCGCTTCATCTAGCACTTGTTTGATTTTTTCACGGCTTGGGTTGTGCATGCATTTCACCTGTCCTTTTATTCTATCATACATGATTTTTACTGCGGTGTTGAATAAACAATCGGATATTGTTCAATGAACGCGCTTCATGTTAAACTGAAAAGACAAATAAATATGGCCTAAGGAGTTTTTCATGAACATGATCTTACCCTTCATTTTAGCTTATTTGCTCGGTTCGATTCCTTCCGCTTTATGGGTTGGAAAGCTATTTTACAAAACGGATATCCGCACAAAAGGCAGCGGCAATTTAGGTGCAACGAACACGTTCCGCACACTAGGCGCAAAAGCCGGCATCGCCGTAACGATTCTCGATATCCTTAAAGGGACAGCTGCAACAATGATTCCATTGTACATCGATACATCGGTCCATCCGCTCGTATTTGGCGTTATCGCAGTTATCGGCCATATGTACCCGATATTCGCGAACTTTAAAGGCGGCAAAGCCGTAGCAACATCCGGCGGCATCTTGCTAGGCTATCAATGGCCATTATTCCTTTTAGCGGCCGCAGTTTTACTGATTACACTAAAGATTACAAAAATGGTTTCGCTGTCTTCCATTATTCTAGCAGTAGTTGCAGTTATTTATACAGTTATTTATACATTTTATTCAGAAGATTATCCATTTTTAATTGTCATTCTCATTTTAGCAAGTTTCATCATCTACCGGCACCGGGCGAATATCGAACGGATCAAGGCTGGTACAGAGCCGAAAATCAAATGGTAAACAGCCACTGAAAGGGCGTGCAACCTATGCAAATCAACATTAGTGAAGATGCATTCGATTGGTTCTCAAACGAAATGGAAGTTGAATCGGGCGACAAAGTCCGATTTTTCGTCCGCTACGGCGGTTCAGGCAAGCTCCAGCCAGGATTTTCTATCGGCGTCACCAAAGACCATCCCGGAGAGCCGGCTGTCAGCGTTGAAAAAGACGACGTCACGTACTACATCGAACAAACCGATCTGTGGTATTTTGACGGACACGACCTGCTCGTTTCTGTAAACGACGACTTGAAAGAACTGGATTACGATTACAAAAAAGACAACGCGTGAACGTTCACGCGTTGTCTTTTTTGAATTTATGCAATTGATGAAGCATGTTTTCTTCTGCTAAAATGCGCTCTTGATGTTCGCCGAACAAATCAAAATGCGGATAGGCATTGCGCAAATCCATCCATTCCGGTTTCAAGCCGTATTGACGACCCCATTGCTCGAGCTTATCCAAATCGCTGCAGCCCACTTTCGTTACCGTCGAACAGCCGACAAAGCGCTCATCCACCCAATAATGCGTCAAAAAAGCGATTTTGCCTTCCTCCACATCTAGTTTCCAGCGCACCAATTCTTCTCGCCTAATTCCGAACGCCATCCGTATCAGCCCTTTTCACTGCCATGTATTTTTCATGCCATTCCGGAAACACCTTTTGAATCGACACCGGCCGGAACGTCTCTTTTTTCACCACAACATGCTCTGATTTCGCCGTCGCTGCTATTTTGCCGTCTTCGTGCAAAATCTCGTAGCCATACGTCGTGCGCAATCGGCCATGATCCTCTACCCACGTGCGCACAAGCGCTTTCTGGCCATAGCGCATCGGTGCTTTATATTGAATCGACACATCCGTCACAGGTGAAAGATAACCTTCACTTTCCATTCCCGCATACGTAAACCCGAGATCTTCAATCAGTTTCGTGCGCCCAATCTCGAGCCAGATGATGTAATTCGCGTGGTACACGACACCCATCTGGTCTGTCTCCGCATAGCGGATTTCCACTTCTTTTTCACTAATAAACATTCATCCTTCACCTCTGTCTACAGTATACAAGAGGCGGAGCGGAATCTGAAAAGAAAAGTTTTGGGAGCGGGAGGATTTTGTTGGAAGTGTGGTTGAGTTTTTTTGGTGAATTTTGGATTTACTTGCTCTGATGGGTGGAATACTTTCTGTTAGAGTGTGAAATACTATCTCTGAGCCGCCATTTACTTTCCATTACAAATAAAATACTTTCCGGAGCTGACTTGATTGTCAGTTGAGGTGTCTATTTTTGTTTTGGATCTCTCTGTCACGAGAATTTATTGTCAAATTACGGATTTACCTTCTCTGACGGGTTAAATACGATCTCTAAGAGCTGAAATACGATCTCTGCCCCGCCATTTACCTCCTTTCACAAGCAAAATACTTTCCAATCCCCGGCCAACACCTTATATGCCAAGGGAAAAAAGCGACCTGGAGATGCTCCAGGTCGCTTTTGCTGCAATAATTGATAGTAAGTATCGTCATTTACCGCTCGCAGCCTTCAAATAGTGAATCTAAATGTCAAATTACGGATT
>JBFEIJ010000101.1:0-7575 GCA_041553775.1 Planococcus sp. (in: firmicutes) | reverse complement strand
GAAGGCGGCTGCAACGTACAACTTGCGCTTGACCCGGACAGCTTTAATTATTTCATCATCGAAGTAAACCCGCGTGTCAGCCGCTCATCGGCATTGGCTTCAAAAGCGACCGGGTATCCCATTGCAAAGCTTGCTGCGAAAATTGCCGTCGGGTTAACGCTTGATGAAATGATGAATCCGGTCACTGGTCGTACTTACGCTGCATTCGAACCGGCGCTTGACTATGTCGTCGCAAAAATTCCACGCTGGCCTTTTGATAAATTCGAATCGGCAAAGCGCAACCTTGGCACGCAAATGAAAGCGACGGGCGAAGTCATGGCAATGGGCCGGACATTCGAAGAAGCAATTATGAAAGCTGTGCGTTCACTCGAAACCGGTCAATTTCACCTGGCTTTGAAAAACGGGGAAGGCATGAGCGATGAATGGATTGAAAAACGCATTCGCCGCGCTGGCGATGAACGATTGTTCTTTATCGGTGAGGCATTGCGCCGCGGCGTAACGATTGACATGATCCACGACTGGAGTCAAATCGACTTGTTCTTCTTGATGAAGTTCCAGAACATCGTCCGATTTGAAGAAGTATTGAAAGATCAGCCGTTCGAATATGACATAGCCAAAAAAGCGAAGCGCATGGGCTTTGCCGACAAGACGATCGCCATGTTGTGGAACACGTCTGAACGAGAAGTATACAGCTGGCGCAAAGAGCAGAAATTGATGCCGGTCTACAAAATGGTCGATACGTGTGCGGCTGAATTCGAATCCGAAACGCCATATTTCTACGGCACGTACGAAGATGAAAACGAATCGGTGAAAACCGATAAAGAAAGCATCATCGTTCTTGGATCCGGTCCAATCCGCATCGGACAAGGCGTTGAATTTGACTACGCAACGGTCCATTCGGTCTGGGCGATCAAAGAGGCCGGCTATGAAGCAATCATCATCAACAGCAACCCGGAAACCGTTTCAACCGATTTCTCGATTTCCGACAAATTGTATTTCGAACCGTTGACGGTCGAAGATGTTATGCACATTGTCGAAATCGAGCAGCCTAAAGGCGTCGTTGTTCAATTTGGGGGACAGACCGCGATCAATTTGGCAGAAAAACTCGAACAGCACGGCGTTCAAATTCTCGGGACCTCGCTTGAAGATTTGGACCGTGCGGAAAACCGCAATAAATTTGAAGCGGCGCTAAACGAAATCGGCATTCCACAACCGCTTGGCAAAACGGCAATATCAGCTCAAGAAGCAGTTGTCATTGCGGGAGACATCGGCTACCCGGTGCTGGTTCGACCATCATATGTACTGGGTGGGCGTGCAATGGAGATCGTTTATAACGAAGCGGACTTGCGGCATTATATGGAACATGCAGTTGAAGCGAGCCCGGAGCATCCGGTCTTGGTCGATCGTTACTTGACGGGAATTGAAATTGAAGTTGACGCCATTTCAGACGGTGAGAACGTCTTGATTCCCGGCATTATGGAACATATCGAACGCGCCGGGGTCCATTCGGGCGATTCGATCGCGGTGTATCCAACACAAAACATTTCTGACGACTTGCTTGAAACCTTGGTGGATTATACGACGCGCCTTGCGAAAGGCTTGAACATCGTCGGCTTGCTGAACATCCAATACGTCATCTCAAAAGGCGAAATCTTCGTTATCGAAGTCAATCCGCGCTCAAGCCGGACGGTGCCGTTCATGAGCAAAATTACGGCCATCCCGATGGCGAACATCGCGATGAAAGCAATTTTGGGTCAGACCATTATCAACCAAGGCTATACGCCAGGGCTGGCTCCGCTAGCAAAAGGCGTTTACGTCAAAGTGCCGGTGTTCTCATTTGCGAAATTGCGCCGTGTGGACATTACACTCGGACCGGAAATGAAATCGACCGGAGAAGTGATGGGCAAAGACGCGACGCTCGAAAAAGCGTTGTATAAAGGTCTAGTCGCAGCAGGTATGGAAATCAAAGATCACGGAACCGTGTTAATGACGGTATCCGATAAAGACAAAGAAGAAGCGGTCGGCCTTGCAAAACGCTTTACCGCGATCGGTTATCAAATCATGGCGACAGAAGGTACAGCAAAAACGCTTGAAGACGCCGGCATCCGCGTCAAAGAAATCGGCAAAATCGGTGAACAAGGGGCGACGCTGGTGGATGCCATCCAAAACGGCCGTGCACAATTGGTCATCAATACCTTAACGAGAGGCAAGCAACCGGAACGCGACGGATTCCGCATTCGCCGGGAATCGGTCGAAAACGGCGTGCCTTGTCTAACATCGCTTGATACTGCCCGCGCCATGCTCGGTGTCATCGAATCGATGACATTCTTAGCTGAAGAAATGGGGGCAGGTGTATGATCAAACAAGAAAAAATGGTCATCGTTTCCCAAAAGCAAATTGCCAAACACATTTTTGAACTGACAATAAAAGGCGAGCTGGTGCAGGAAATGGAAAGTCCAGGGCAATTTGTCCACATCCGGGTGGCGGAATCGTTTGAACCGTTATTGCGTCGTCCAATTTCCATTGCGGAAATCGACCGGGAAGCTTCTCAGTTCACGATGATTTACCGCGCTGAAGGACGAGGCACAAGCTTGTTGGCGGAAAAAGCGGTAGGCAGCACAATTGATGTGCTCGGTCCACTCGGCAATGGCTTTTCTGTAGAAGCAGCGAAAAACAAAGCGTATTTGATTGGAGGCGGCATCGGAGTGCCGCCGCTTTATCAACTAGCGAAAGAATTGAATGCCAAGGGAATCGAAACGGTCCATGTCCTAGGATTTGAAAGCAAACAAGCTGTTTTTTACGAAGAAAAATTCAAAGAGCTGGGCGAGACGCATATCGCGACAGTTGACGGTTCCCACGGCACGCAAGGGTTTGTCACCCATATACTTAATGAATTGCCGAAGGATTTTGACACCTATTATAGCTGCGGCCCAACCGCAATGCTTGAAGCGGTGCAATGGGCGTATCCGGAAAAACAAGGTTTTCTGTCGTATGAACAGCGGATGGGCTGCGGCATCGGCGCGTGTTTTGCATGTGTTTGCAGAACGACAAAAAGCGAAACGGATTACATCAAGGTTTGCTCAGACGGCCCGGTGTTTCCAGCGGGGGTGGTCATCGTATGACGAATTTAACAGTGAATTTGCCAGGACTGAATATGAAAAACCCGATTATGCCAGCTTCCGGTTGTTTCGGCTTCGGCAAGGAATACGCGCAATTATATGATTTATCCCAGCTCGGCGCAATCATGATCAAAGCGACAACTGCGGAAACGCGACTAGGCAATCCAACGCCGCGAGTCGCAGAAACGAGCTCGGGCATGCTGAACGCCATCGGTCTGCAAAATCCTGGGCTCGAAAAAGTCATGGCGTCAGAACTGCCTTGGCTCGAGCAATACGATACTTCCATCATCGCCAACGTGGCCGGCTCGCAGACAGAAGATTACGTCGAAGTGGCGCGGGCAATATCAACTGCGCCAAACGTACATGCATTGGAATTAAACATTTCCTGCCCGAACGTCAAACAAGGCGGCATCACGTTTGGCACGGATCCGGATATTGCGAGAGCGTTGACACGAGCCGTAAAAGACGTGTCATCAGTACCGGTCTATGTGAAATTATCGCCGAACGTCACGAACATCGTTGATTTGGCCAAAGCGGTTGAAGAAGGCGGAGCGGACGGCATTACAATGATCAATACTTTACTCGGCATGCGATTGGACGAGAAAACGGGACGGCCAGTGATTGCGAATATCACAGGTGGATTGTCAGGGCCTGCTATTAAACCGGTTGCACTGCGCATGGTGTATGAAGTGCGCAAACATACAAGCTTACCGATTATCGGTATGGGGGGCATTACGGACGTTACAGATGTTATCGACTTCTTATCAGCTGGGGCGAATGCTGTGGCAGTCGGCACTGCTAACTTCGTCAATCCATTCGTTTGTCCTGAAATCATTGCGGCATTGCCGGAAAAACTACATGAACTCGGCTATGAATCGGTAGAAGAATTGGTTGGAAGGAGCCACCGCCTGTGAATAAACCCATTATTGCACTCGATTTTTCAACAGCTGAACAAGTGGAAACGTTTTTGAGTCAATTTTCCGAGCCGTTGTTCGTCAAAGTAGGCATGGAATTATTTTACCAAGAAGGACCGGACTTAGTGCGCGCAATCAAAGCAATGGGACACGAAATATTCTTGGATTTAAAATTGCATGACATTCCGAACACAGTAGAAGCTGCGATGCGTGGCCTTGCCAAGCTCGGCGTCGATTTGACGAATGTTCATGCAGCGGGCGGAGTGGAGATGATGATGGCAGCAAAGCGCGGCCTTGCGGGTTCAGCCACGAAACTGATTGCCGTGACGCAATTGACGTCGACGAGTGAAGAGCAAATGCATAGCGATCAATTGATTCACGCGAGCCTCCACGAATCGGTGCTCCATTATGCGAAAAAAGCGAAGCAAGCAGGACTTGATGGTGTGGTGTGTTCAGTGCTTGAAGCGGAGGAAGTCAAAGACGCGTGCGGCAACGAATTCATGCGGGTGACACCGGGAATCCGTCTGGCAGGCACAGCAATAGATGATCAGAAGCGGATTGCAACGCCGCATCAGGCAAGAAAGCAAGGGGCAACGCATATCGTGGTCGGACGCGCGATCACTAAAGCCGAAAATCCGGTTGATCGCTATAGTCAAATTGAAAACGAATGGAGCGGTGCATGATGAAACAACATATTGCGAATCAATTACTGGAAATCGGTGCGGTGGAATTGCGGCCGCATGAACCGTTTACTTGGGCTTCTGGCATCAAGTCGCCAATTTATTGTGACAACCGCCTAACGATGTCTTATCCTGCAGTGCGCAAAGAAATTGCCAAAGGACTGACGGAGTTAATCCATGAATATTATCCAAGTTGCCAAGTTGTTGCCGGCACCGCGACTGCGGGCATCCCGCATGCTGCTTGGGTCAGTGATTTGCTTGAATTGCCGATGGTGTATGTGCGCTCGAAAGCGAAAGAACACGGGCAAGGCAATATGATTGAAGGCAAAGTAGAAACCGGCAAAAAAGTAGTAGTTGTCGAGGATTTGATTTCAAAAGGAGGCTCGGTTTTACAGGCTGCGGATGCTTTAAAAGCGGCTGGATTTGATGTACTGGGCATTGTGGCGATTTTCACTTACGACTTGCCGCAGTCGATAGAGGCGATCCAACAAGCCGGCTATTCGTTCCACACATTGACGGATTTTCCATCGCTTGTTGAAGTAGCGGTCGAAACCGGAGCGATTCGCGAAGAGGATTTGCCCATGCTGGCGGATTGGCATAACGAATTGAAAGCAGGCACGTTAAAGAGCTGACCCATGGGTCGGCTTTTTTTTTTGAGAGAGTAGGAAAGTATTTAGCGGTTTAGGGAAAGTATTTTAGCTCTACTGGATAGTAAATGGAGGTTAACGGAAAGTATTTTCGCTAGCTGGGCAAGTAAATGAAAAAATTGACAATAAAATCATTAAATTTAATAAAGAAATTACAACATTTCCTATTGTTTCATCGCAACCTAAACCAATTTTGCTGAAATTCACTGAATCTTCTTGTATGATGAAAGAAATAAGCCATATAGATCAGAAAGGGGATTATTCAAGTGTTTAACCGACGTGAAATCGAAGAAAAAAACGAGCAATTTCCATTATTAAAAGAAATTATCGAATTGAAGGAAGTTACGTGGTTAAATCCCCGAGCTCGAAAAATGGTAGAACTGACGAAACTGCCCGTCGATCGAAAAGAGATGGAACAAGCGCAGGCATTATGGGAACGGTTTGCGCCATTTATCGCAAAAGCATTTCCGGAAACAGCGGATCAAGATGGCATTATCGAGTCGCCGTTAAAACGAATCGACGCCATGAAACACCAATTGAATTCAAACGATCTAGAAAAAATCGATGGTCAACTTTTTGTGAAATGCGATAACGAGCTATTGATTGCGGGGTCAGTCAAAGCGCGCGGGGGTATCTACGAAGTGTTGCAGCATGCGGAATTGATGGCTAAAGAGGCTGGAATGATTGACGATGCAAAAGATTATAGCCAGTTTGCCAGTGAATCATTTCAAGAGTTTTTCAGCGGCTATTCGATTGGTGTCGGTTCAACAGGAAATTTAGGTTTGAGCATTGGCATTGTAGGAGCGAAGCTAGGCTTCGAAACGACGGTATACATGTCGGATGATGCGAAGCAATGGAAAAAAGATTTATTGCGAGAAAAAGGAGCAATCGTGAAAGAATGCACCGGAGATTTTGGGAAAGCGATCACAGAAGGCCGCGACGCTACAAAGCAAAATCCGGCAGCTTATTTTGTGGATGACGAAAAATCCCGACATCTATTTCTTGGCTATAGCACTGCAGCGATTCGACTGAAAACACAATTGGAACAACAAGAAGTCACAGTCGACGCCGACCACCCACTCTTTGTTTATTTGCCTTGCGGCGTGGGTGGAGCTCCGGGTGGTATCTCATTTGGTTTGAAACAAGTTTTCGGAGATGCGGTCCACTGCTTTTTTGCAGAGCCGACGCATTCGCCAGCCGTGTTGATTGGGTTGCTAACCGGTGATAAAGAAAAAGTCTGTGTTCAAGATTTTGGCATCGATAACCGGACAGAAGCGGATGGGCTGGCGGTTGGCCGGCCATCGAGCTTTGCTTCGAGCATAAGCGAGCAATTGGTCAGCGGAGCTTATACGTTAGCCGATGATGAATTATTCAAGTTATTGAAGCAGCTGTTCGACAGTGAAAGTTTATTTATTGAACCATCAGCGGCTGCTGGATTTCCTGGCCCGCAAAAAATTCTGGCGACCGATTACGCTGCAACACACGGCCTAGATATGACAAATGCTACCCATATCGTATGGGCGACAGGTGGATCCTTGGTGCCGACAGAAGAACGAAAACATTTTCACCAAAAAGGAACAGAACTGCTTAAGGAAACGTCCCGTTAAGCAGAAGGAGATGAACAGATGGACGAACTATGGGTTGTCTCGGTTTTCTCGTTAATTGTTTTAGGTGGTTTTCTTCAATTTAATAAGATGCATAAGCGGATTGAGTCGCTTGAAAAGCGTTTGAATGAGCTGTCGAGTGGAAATTTGGCAGAAGCGCAATATGTGGTGAATGAAGAACTGCGCATTATGTTGCGACGTGGAAAATTGATAGAAGCGGTCAGAAAAGCACGTGAAGAGTTTGGCATGTCATTGCTCGATGCGAAACGGTATGTCGATAAATTATAAAATGCTAAGAGTTGGAGGCTGAAAGGCGCTCCAACTTTTTTATTGAGACAAATAGAAAAACATTTCCATTTTTGGGAACTTAACTGATGATAAGCCGTATAGTTCTATGGATACTAAAAATTTTTATGGGGGTCTTTACATGGCTGGAAAAGCAGCATTGACATTAATTGGATTAAAGAAAACCATTGGTAAAAAACCGATCATCAAAGATTTGTCGTTTGAAATTCAAGCGGGTGAAGTTTTCGGCTTTTTAGGGCCGAACGGAGCAGGGAAAACGACAACTATTCGTATGATGGTCGGCTTGATAGGCATTACAGAAGGTG
>JBFEIJ010000100.1:0-7730 GCA_041553775.1 Planococcus sp. (in: firmicutes) | reverse complement strand
TTCAATTATCTTTTGGTAGTATAACTATTGTTGCATTAATTGACAAATCAGTAGTAAAATAAACGAACGGCAATTTAGAGGGGTGACAGCTTGGACAAGCTTTCAATTATCAACGAGATAGACTGCATGATGGAAACTTATTGCGAAGGGTGTTTTGTCCGGAAGCAAATACGCAAAGAGCAAGGCAAAACCGCCGCGCATCGTTTTTGCATCAGCAATTGCACCGTCGGCTCACAATTACAATTTCTAGGGAACGAATTAAATAAAATCGGCACTGGCCAAAAATGATCGACCGGTAAAGCCGGCGGCGGAATCATCCGCCGCCGGCTTTTATGCGGACCTGACAAGAAATCTATGTATACAATTCAGTGGGAAATGGTTTTATCCATAAAAAAAGAGACCAGTTGAAATTCCGCAGGTCTCAAAAGCAATATACAATTCGTTTTTATTGGGTGGTCTCGACCACATTTGCTGCCTGCGGACCACGATTGCCGTCAATAATTTCAAAAGACACGGGTTTGCCTTCTTCAAGCGTCCTGAATCCGTCACCTTGAATTCCGGTAAAGTGGACGAAAACATCATCACCATTCGTATGTTCAATAAAACCGTACCCTTTTTCTGAATTGAACCATTTTACTGTTCCTTGGTGCATGCGCGTTCCTCCTATTACTGAGTCTTGTCGTGGCACCATTAAAAAACCATTTAATGGATGGCTATACTATACATGAAGCATGCGGAATGGTCAATGCAATGGGAAAATAAAAACAAACGAGATGAATACTGTTTATAATAGAAGAAAAGGAGCTTAAAACAAAATGAAGAACATAATATTGGAATGTGAAAAAGCGGCACGTCAAATTTACGATACGTTTGATGCCAGCCATGATTGGCAGCATATTGAGCGTGTGAGAAAAAATGCGGCTGCAATCTTGGAGCATGAAAAGGCAGATTCCTTCTTAATTGACATAGCGGTCTTGCTTCACGACGTTTCTGATCCGAAGTACATACAAGACGGGGAAGACCCTGAAACGGCAATTTTAAACAGCCTTGAACTGACAGAAACGCAAAAACAGCAAGTGAAAGCAATCATTCAGTCGGTGTCATTTAAAGGTGGAAACGGCTTCGCGCCAGCTACGATAGAAGCGGAAATCGTTCAAGACGCAGACCGGTTAGATGCAATCGGAGCTGTCGGCATCGCGCGCACATTTGCTTACGGCGGCGCAAAAGGACGCAAACTTTACGATTGGCAGGAAAAACCGCGCCAGGAAATGACTGAGGAAGAATACCGCTCAGCTCCTACAAGCAGCGCGACACATTTTTACGAGAAGCTATTGCTATTGAAGAATACGATGAATACTGCTACAGGAAAGCTGATTGCTGAAGAACGCCATCAATTTATGCTATCCTTTTTAGAGCAACTAAAAAAAGAAACGGATGGGAATAAATGAGCCACTTAAATATTACGAACTTAACAAAGACTGTTGGAGCGAAAACGCTTTTTAAAAATGTGGAATTTTCATTGTATCCGGGTGAACGTGCTGGTCTAATCGGTGTTAACGGCACAGGGAAATCGACATTGATGTCGATACTATCAGGTGATATGGAAGCCGATTCGGTCGTCATGGATCATCCGAAAAAATACCGCATCACGTATTTGATGCAGGAACCGGAATTTGATGAATCGTTGACAGTACTTGAAACGGTGTTTTCTGGAGATTCTCCGATACTCGCTTTAAACCGCTCATACGAATTGGCATTGAAAAACATGATGGCTGATTCAAGTTCAACACAATTACAGGACGAATTGATGAAAATTCAAGAAGGCATGGAGCAAGACAATGCATGGGACATCAATGCATTGGCGAAAACTGCATTGTCGAAACTTGGAATTGACATGTACGACCAGCAAATCAGTGAATTGTCAGGCGGGCAGCGCAAGCGTGTCGCTCTCGCAAAAGCATTGATCGAGCCGGCAGATTTAATCTTGCTGGATGAGCCGACCAACCATCTTGATGCGCTATCAACAGAATGGCTGCAAGAAACTTTGCTGCGCATGAATAGCGCAATGCTCTTCGTTACGCATGATCGTTATTTCCTTGATGCTGTATCGACACATATATTCGAGCTTGCTGATCAGACGCTTTATACCCATAAAGGGAATTACGGCGATTATTTGGAGAACAAAGCGATTCGCGATGAAATGGCTGCTTCTTCTCAGCAGAAATTGGAAAACCGATTCCGTTCAGAATTGAAATGGATTCGACGCGGCGCAAAAGCCCGTTCAACAAAACAAAAAGCGCGGATTCAACGATTTGAAGAAATCCAAGATAGCGTCCAGAAAGAAAACGACAACACGTCGCTTGAATTATCGATGCAAAGTCAGCGTTTGGGCAAAAAGATCATCGAAGGCGAAAATGTCGGCATGGCTTTTGGCGATAAAGTTATTTTCCGTAATTTCGATTTTCTGTTGCAAGGTGGAGACCGCATCGGGATCGTCGGCCCTAATGGAGCAGGGAAATCAACATTAATGAAAATACTTGCGGGTGAATACGAGCCGACTGAAGGCAAAATGGAATACGGCAGCACCGTGAAAATTGCGCATTTTACACAGCATCTGCCTGAGATGGACGAATCGCAACGAATGATCGAATACATTCAGGAAATTTCAAGTGATTACGAAGCTGCAAAAGGTGTGCGTTTATCGGCAACACAAATGCTTGAGCGCTTTTTGTTCCCATCAAATGGGCACGGCACGCAAATTGGCAAATTGTCGGGTGGAGAGCGCAAGCGGCTTTATTTATTGAAATTGCTGATGGAGCAGCCGAACATTCTACTGCTTGATGAGCCGACGAATGACTTAGACATTCAAACTTTATCGGTTCTGGAAGATTTCCTTGAAAACTTCCCAGGCGTCGTTATTACCATTTCACATGATCGCTTTTTCCTCGACCGGATCGCCCGTAAATTATGGACGACCGGTACCGGTAAAATTCTGGAATACCAAGGTTTGTATTCTGATTTTATAAAAGAGAAAGCTGCACCTGTAGAAACAGTAGTGGAACAGCCGACCGTAGTTGAACAAGAAGCGCCGAAAGCACCGGTAGAAAAAAAGAAAATGACGTATAAAGAACAACTTGAATACAAAACGATTCTTGAAACAATCTCTGATGTTGAAGCAAAAATTGAAGAGCAGGAAGCGAAGATGGCTAGCGCCGGCTCTGATTTTGAAAAATTGGATAAGCTGACTCAGGAAATAGATGTTTTGACCGAGCAATACGATCACTTGATCGAACGCTGGACGTACCTTCAGGAAATTGCAGAGGCGTAAAACTTTAAATCAGGAGGAATTTTTTCATGAAAATCAAAATGATTGAACCAACACCTAGCCCGAACACGATGAAAGTGATTGTGGATCAAGAGCTGCCGTTCGGGAAAAGTCATACGTATACGCTTGATAAAAAGCAGGGTGCTCCGTCTGAAATCGTCAATATCCTGGAAATTGCGGGTGTTAAACATGTTTTTCACGTAGCGGACTTTTTAGCGGTTGAACGTAATTCGAAATATGATTGGGAAACAATACTGGCGGAAGTCCGCCGCGCATTTGGCGAACAAAGTGAATCTGTGGATGACGAGATGAACATCGATGAGCATTTCGGTGAAGTCTATGTCCATGTGCAGCAATTTAAAGGCATTCCACTTCAAGTGAAGGTATTTGACAATGAAAGTGAAAAACGATTCGCTATGCCTGAGCGTTTTATCGCAGCAATGAATGCTGTAATGGATCCAACGGAAGAAAATTATTTATTGCAGCGTAAATGGGCTGATTATGGTGTGCGTTATGGCGAAAAGGAAGAAATTGGCCAACATGTTGTAGAAGAGCTTGATGCAGCCTATCCGAAAGACCGCCTAGATGAAATGGCAGGCGACAAACCAGTGGGAACGGCTCCGACATTTGTGAGAGGACGCAAAGTATCGCTTGAAGAATTCGATGTGCCGGACTGGGAAACACGCTTTCAACTGCTCGATCAAATGGCGGAAGGCGAATTAGATGACTTGCCATTGCTCGAAAAAGCATTAGAAGACGACAAAATGTCCATTCGACGCCAAGCCGTTATTTTCTTAGGCGATGTAAAAGATAAAGCAGTCGTACCATTGATTGAACAAGCGATGAAAGATAAAAGCTGGGCTGTGCGCAGAACGGCTGGCGACACCATCAGCGATTTAGGTTTTGAAGAATTTGAACTGATCATGATGGAAGCCTTACAAGATAAAAATAAATTAGTGCGCTGGCGTGCAGCGATGTTCCTGTATGAAAGCGGAACAGAGGCTTCATTGCCAGCATTGGAGCAAGCAGCCGATGACCAAGAGTTTGAAGTGAAATTGCAAGTGAGAATGGCCATTGCACGAATCGCTCAAGGCGAAGACGCGAAAGGCTCAGTGTGGAAACAAATGACTGAAGCTCGTCAAACCTTAAAAGAAGAATAAGCAAGCGAGCAGCCAGCGGGTGATTATTTCCCGCTGGCTTTTTATTTTTTCAAAAGGTTTTTAATGGAGGGGAAAAAGGGAACTGCCTTGTATACTGATGAATTTAACATATCGGAATACGAAAAGGAGGAAGTTCAATGGTAAATCATATTTTTTCGATTGAATTATTGCATCAAGGAAAATACGATTCATGGGGATTTGATACAGAAGATGACCGAAATCAATTTTATGAAGGGATAAAAGAGACGTTTAAAGGGCATGAACTTGATGAAGAATCAGCAATCGATGATACGCGCATCGTCCAATTATCGGCGACCAACCTGGACATGAGTGAAGAGGGAGTAAATCAGACCATTCCATATGTTTGGTACGACCAAGAAATATTCGAAAAAATTCTCAAGGTTATCAATAGCCATTATGAAAAATAAGCTCTTTAGAATTGTGTCGTGAATGTTGATAAATGGGGGGAGCTTCCGTTACAATGGCAAATAAAAAAACTCCTGAATCCATCAGGAGTTTATGGAATATTGATGTGAGTTGATCGCCCGGTCTATAGCCGCGGCTGCTTTTTCAATGCAGGTGAATTGCTCCACTTTCTGCTCTTCGTAAAAGGTGATTTCCAAGATATTCGTGTTTTTGATGCACCTTGCTGTAATAATGGAATCTTCGCCTTTGCTGAAGGTTTGCGTAATGTTTACCGTGTTGTAAAAATGAACAGTTTTCAGCATTTCTTTTATACTCTCTAATGACATTTTTACATTCTCCTTTCCGGAACTGGAAAGCTGGTAAAAAGATAAAAATATGAACTTTATATAATTAAAGATAACACAAAAGATATCAAAAAAGTGCTAATATTTAAAAAAATATATAAATGTAATGTAATTTTCAGAATTGTTTAATTCGAGATATTTTACTCCAACTATTTGTATGGAATTATCGCTTTGTAATATGTTTAAACAATGCGCTATTCCTTTGACGGACGAAAGTTAACGATTGAGCGCATATGGATGAAACGAAAGCTTTTTTGAGTTAGAATGAAATAGAGTAATTTAAGTTACAGGGAGATGTTATGGATGAATGCTTATGATGAATATATGAAAGGCATCGTTGTTCCGATGCGTCAAGAATTGGCAGCTCAAGGATTCACAGAATTACTGACAGCTGAAGACGTCAATGGCTTTATGGCGGAGGCGTCAGGCACGAGCTTAATTGTGATCAATTCGATTTGCGGTTGTGCTGCTGGAATTGCGCGGCCGGGCGTTATTGAAGCGTTAAAAGAGACTTCTGCAAAACCGAATCATTTAGTGACGGTGTTTGCGGGACAAGATAAAGAAGCAACCGAACAAATGCGCAGTTTCTTTAATGAAGTTCCGCCTTCTTCGCCTTCAGTGGCCGTAATGAAAGATGGCGAATTGGCTTATTTCATTCCGCGTGAACAGATTGAAAACCATTCAGTTGAACAAGTTTCCAGCCATTTAACACAGGTGCTGGATCAAGTTGCATCCCAGTGAACATGATTGTCACTACTGCGTACCGGCCAAACGGGATTACCGATAAAACAGCCAATCAGGCAGCAAAAGATTTAGGCATTCCGTTTGTTGTCCGCAATAAGCGTTCGATCCCCAAGCTTCATGAAGATGAACAAAAGGATGTGCTGGTGGCGGCGAAAGAACGGCTTGAGTTTTACCCAATGGGTGAAACGGAGCCGTTCTTTTTTCATCCGAGTTCCGCTGCATTTCGCACAAAACGTCCGCTGCATGAGGATCCACTGATTAAAGTGTCCGGACTTGAACCGGGAGATTCGTTTGTCGATTGCACACTAGGAATGGCGACGGATGCGATAGTCGTTTCACAATTTATAGGGGCAGAAGGTCATGTCACAGGCTGCGAAAGCAATGAGGCATTTGCTTATATTGTTCACAAAGGCTTGAAGGCGTATACGGCGATGCCGCATTTGACAGAAGCGATGAGAAGGATTGATGTTATTGCGGGAGATGCGGTGGCGTATCTTGCCGCGTTGCCTGATAATGCTGTCGATGTCATTTATATGGATCCGATGTTCACACAACCTATAAGTGAGTCCTCGAACTTCAAACCGGTGCGCTCGGCAGCCGATACAAGTCAGTTGACGGATCGCTGGGTCAATGAAGCGACCCGCGTGGCAACGAAAAGTGTCGTGCTGAAAGCGCATTTTCGATCTGAAGATTTCGAAGCATTCGGATTTCATCGTCGCGTTCGGCCAAATACAAAATTTCATTACGGCGTCATCGATTGCCGCAATAACTAAAAAAGGCCGACGGAAGATAGAAATCTTCCGTCGGCCTTTTGTTTTTGGGACATAATTAAATCGGTGCTTCTGCTAGAAGCTTTTATAAATTAGTCAGTGAAGCTTAATGATGTTAAGTATCCAAGCATTAATAATAGTCCTAATCCGATAATCAATGATGCATCCATTAAAAGTTCCTCCTTTATTTCGAAAAAACAGAGCTATATGATTAACTTTATTGTACAATGATTTTTAAGAAGAAGAAACCTTTAACCTTGAAAAACGTATAATAAAGCAAGAGGATTTATAAAAGTTTTATAAAATGTTCAAAATTGAAGGTGAAGCCGATGAACAAATGGATGCAGAAGTCGCTGATGATCGCAGTTGCTGTATTGACCTTAGGAGCCATTCCACCAAGCCATATGATGTGGGAATCGCTGCTGGACGATAAAGCGCATAACGATTCACAGCCTGCTCAGGATAAAGACAAACAATATCTTTACGATTGGGTCGATCCCGGCGAATTTTATTTCGCAGATCCGTCCATACTTCATTCTGCCCATAAAGCGGCAGAAGAGCAATCCTATATGAAATTCGGCAGCCGCATTGGCCCGGTTATTGATGAAGAATTTCAAACGATGATTTTACCGAACATACAGCAGGCAATTGATATGCACTTAGCCAAATTTGGCCATGCGGAACTTAACAAACTGGCCATTTCTGAAAAACCTTCAGGGGATCATTCAGAAAAAATATTTCATATTTTCAATACTGAAACAAACAAAGATGCGATTCGATTTCATGTAAGAACGGAGAAAAAACCGCAAGAAGGTTATTTCTTCAATTTCCATTACCATGTAGCGGATGATAATTTTCAACAGCACATCGCGCTTGGCGATATTTATTGGTCGAAAAACACACCACCAAAATGGCTATCTTAACGTAAAAAGATAAACCCACAAGATAATTTCATCGATAA
>JBFEIJ010000099.1:0-7731 GCA_041553775.1 Planococcus sp. (in: firmicutes) | reverse complement strand
AGGAGCGCCAAAATAAATGTCTTTTTGTAATCCCGTATTCGGCATTTCGCGTATATCAATCACACGGACACCATCTTCGCGTAATTTTTGAATAGCCTCACGCCGGTTTTCCGCAGTAACGATACCCGACCTGACTTTTTTCTTGTCGCGGCCTTCGTATTTATAACGTCCCAAATTATTCCCCTCCCTCTAGGTAAGGCTGTGCAATTGGCCGAGTGATTTCGCCTTTTTTCAACAATTCCTGAACTGATGTCGACATTAAATGCATGCCGCTAGCGCGATTTGTTAAGAGAACATTTGAGATTTGATGAACTTTTCCGGTACGGATCAAGTTGGCAATTGCGGTATTATTAATGAGAATTTCCGTAGCCGCTACTCGTCCATTGCCGTCAGCAGTTGGCAATAGTCTTTGCGAAATAACCGCTCTTAAAATGCCGCCTATTTGCGTTCGTATTTGCGCATGCTGAGCAGGTGGGAAAACGTCTATAATTCGTTCTACAGTAGATGCAGCACTTGATGTATGCAGCGTACCAATGACCAAGTGACCTGTTTCCGCAGCAGTAATGGCCGTAGTGATTGTTTCCAAGTCGCGAATCTCGCCCACTAGGATGACATCTGGGTCCTGGCGTAATGCGGCACGTAAACCATTAGCAAATGACTTCGTATCAAAGCCGACTTCACGCTGATCGATAATCGATGTCCCGTGACGGTGCATATACTCAATCGGATCTTCGAGTGTAATGATGTGCTTCGTCATTTTCTCATTCATATAGCGAATCATTGCTGCTAACGTCGTCGATTTCCCTGAACCAGTTGGACCAGTTACAAGGATCAAACCTTGATGTGATTCAGCAAGTTTCTTTAATGTGTCGGGCATATTGAGCTCTTCGAGAGTCGGGATATGCGTCGGAATCATCCGGAATGCGTGCGACACAGAGCCTCGTTGATGAAATGAATTGACACGAAAGCGAGCAACGCCAGGTATCGAGTAAGAATAATCCATCTCGCCTTTTTCAAGGAACGTTTCCCATAGCGATTCAGGCATCATTGCTCGAGCAATTTCTTTTGACACTTCCGGCATCAAACGTTCTTCTCCGTATTGCTTAAGTGAACCATTTGTCCGGAACACTGGAGGGATCCCAGCTGTTAAATGGACATCGGAAATTTTCATTTCCTTGGCAGCAGTCAATATACTATCGATATAAGCAATTGTAGTAGTAGTCATAAGCTAATCTATCATGGCGACGCGTAACACTTCCTCGGTCGTCGTCATGCCCTCCTTTACTTTTAATAGACCGTCATCAACTAGAAAAACAGTCTTGTTACGAACAGCGATTTCGTGAATTTCCGCTGCCGTTCCTCCACGGTTGATGACCGTCTTCATCGCTTCGTCCACAACTAACACTTCGTGAATTGCTAAGCGGCCTTTGTAACCGGTCATATTGCATTGTGAACAGCCTTTACCGCGCGACACTATATCCAAATGGATGCCGCGTTTCGCACAAATTTCTTGCTCTCGCGGAGTGGCTGGTTGAATCTCACGGCAGTCACGACATATTCTTCGCACAAGTCGCTGCGCAACTACTGCGTTTAACGAGGCCGTTACTAGGAAAGGTTCGATACCCATGTCCATTAAACGGGTAATCGATGCGACTGAATCATTCGTGTGAATTGTACTAAGCACTAAATGTCCTGTTAACGATGCCCGAATGGAGATTTCAGCCGTTTCTTTGTCACGAATTTCCCCCACCATGACAATATCGGGATCCTGGCGAAGAATTGAACGCAATCCAGCTGCGAACGTTAAGCCGACATTCGTATTCACCTGGATTTGATTAATGCCTTCTAATTGATATTCGACGGGATCTTCAACTGTGATGATGTTGACTTCTTCGCTATTGAGTTTGTTAAGCGCTGCATATAGCGTTGACGATTTACCGGAACCGGTCGGACCGGAAATCAGCACGATGCCATTCGGTTTATCGATTTCTTCCATAAACCGTTTCATGTTCAATTCTGTAAATCCGAGTTTATTGATGTCGGTTAAGTTGCTGCTCAAGTCAAGAATACGCATAACGATTTTTTCACCAAACACTGTAGGCAGCGACGAAACCCGCAAATCAATGGCACGAAAATCAACTTGTGTTTTGATGCGACCATCTTGCGGGATACGGTTTTCAGTGATGTCCAGGTTCGCCAAGATTTTTAATCGAGCGGTGACCATTTGCTGCATCGTTTTCGGCAAAATACGCTCGGTGCGCAACGTGCCATCGATCCGGTAACGCACAAGCACTTTGTTTTCTTGGGGATCTAAATGGACATCACTTGCTTTCATCGATACAGCATTAGATAGAATCTGATTCACAAGCCTTACAATTGGTGCATCGATATCTCTTAACTCTTCTTCTTGATCGCTTGATTTGGGTGCATCTTCAAGAATGTCATCGTACGATTCTTCTTCGTAATATTTTGAAATTGTGCGCATGATATCATCTTTAGACGCGATTGCCGGTTCAATTTGAAACCCTGTGGTCAATCGCAAATCATCGATGGCGAAAAAATCAGTTGGGTCTGTCATGGCAACGAAAAGCTTATCCCCCACCGTTTTCAGCGGCACCAACATTTTTCGCTTCGCAAATTCCTTCGGTACCACATTGAATAATTTCGGTTCAAATGGATAGCGGAAAAGCGATACATGTGGAATGCCAAGTTGCACCTCGAGCGTTTCGATCAATTGCTGTTCTGTTATATGACCTCGCTGTACGAGTGTGTCACCCAATTTTTGGTCGTGTTGCTTATTTGCGAGGGCTCCTTGGAGATCTGCTTCTGACAGCAGGCCCAATTCGATCAATATATCCCCTAATCGTTTCCGAGTTCTCGCCATACTATTTCCTCCTCAAAACCCGTTAAGGCTTAACTAAATTTCCGCCTTTGTCGCGTTTTTCTTCAGGTGATGGCGTCGGTGCGACCGGCGGCTGTTTGTCGTTTAAACCGTCTTTATTTTCATCTTCAAATCCCGGTTCGCCGACGATAGGTGCAGGTGTTACAACAACCGGAGTATCATGGACACCATCGTTATCTACGTCAACAAAACCATCTTCCCACGGCTCTGGTACTATAACCTCTTCTGGTGTGTCGTGTAGACCATCATTGTTCGCATCAACAAATTCTGGATCTCCTGGTTGTGGAGTTCCTTCTACAGTCACTTCAGCCTCTTTCAACGCATATACTTCAACTTGATAAACTGGCGGGTAAAAATCGGTTGACACTTCTTCAACTTTAAGTTCGTTGCCATCCGCTGAAATAATGCGCAATACATTGACTCGCATGCCGTTGCGGCCTTCTTCTTTTACGACTTTGCCAGATGCGACAAACGAACTGTATTGTTTTATCAAGCGCGGTTTGACTTTTTCTTCTGCGCCGGTTTGAATTTCGTAATCATAAACTAACGGTAAGCCAGATAGTTCCGCTTTCACAACTGAATTGTCTAGCGATACATTAAGCGCTACCGAGCTTTCGTTTGGATTGGTAAACACAAAATCAATATCCAATTGACGGTTGATTGCGGCTTCTTGGCCAATTGGAACAGCTAATGGAACAGCCGATCCGATACTGCGTTCGTCAACAGAAAGATTGCTTTGCAATACAGATGAATAGATAGCTGAAGCGATTTGTGTAAGTTCTTCATCGCTTATTTCAACTAGCGGCAATGTCTCTACAAATTCAAGAAACGAAAATTGCATTCCCGGTTCAATAACAAAGCCGTCAAGCGCACTTGCGATTGTTGATCCTTCTGCGCTCCCGATTGTATTCGTAAAGGCTGCTGATGAAAATACTTCGCGGTCTACTGCTAATGTATCATCGCTAATCGTAACGCGCGTTTCTACTTGTCCATTCGACAGCGCTGCTGCTAATTTAGCGTTTACCGCGTTAACATCCGCTTCTGAAAAAGCAGCTACTGGGAATTGGTCTGCAAGAAATGCTGCCGTCGTCTCAGGTGATAATTGGAAGCGGAAGCCGTTTTGATAACCGTCTTCTGCGTTTAATAGCGTTTCATCTAATAGGATCTCCACTGTTTCAAGCGGATAATCTGCTGCGGCATCCTGGTAAGTTACTTGCAGTTTTGATTCCGAACGCCACGTTTCAGTCTGACTAGCAAATAATAATTTCGCTTGCGTCACTTCCATATTGGAGACGTCGGTTGTACCGATATATGTATTGTCACCGAAGGTTTGCGCCGGAAAAATCCACGTGTCGACTGCATATGCTCCGGCGTTTGAAGCGCCAAATACGAGCAGTCCTGACGACAGGACTGCGGCAAACGTTAAACCAAATGTTTTATTATTCACGTGAACGCTCCTTCCCTAATGACCCCATTGATTGCATGCCGAAACTTGGCGGCACCGTTTCTTTTTCTGTTTCAACTTCTTCAATTACCGACTCTTGTTTTTCTTTAGCAATAAATTCATCTTCATTATATTCTGATGCATCTCTAAGCACTGGCTCTTCCACAGCTGTCGGTTTAATTAACGAACGACGTTGTTCTTTCCGAGCCTCCGCCAAGCGCAAGTTTTCTTCTTTTTCTTTTTCAAGAATTTTCATATAAACAAATGCCGCGCCTAACGATATGGCGACTAAAGACAAAAGCGCGCTCATTAGAGAAACACCTGTCTGTAATAAAATTGCGATTCCTGCTGCTGCAATCCCTCCACCTGCAATCGTAATTTTCTTGGATCTTGGCACTGATTTAAAGCCAAATCCTGCTATTGCCGCCATAACGGCTGCGATTATGATAAAAAATAATATTCGTATCAATACATAACCCCCCATGTAATAGATGATGCTTATTAGTTGTGCTTAGTTTATTTATTGAACCAAGCTTGATAATTAATAATTTACTTCGAAATCAAATTTGGTATCGGTCACCCCAGGAGATGAAACCGAAACGGATTGTGTGCTCTTCATCGTAACTCCACAATTCGATAAAAAAATTGCATAATCATCGGCTCTTTTTACATAAAGATTGGTACGGTTGACTGCATCCGCTCCAGTAAGAGCAAAGATTTTTTGTGGATCTGAAGAATAATAGACAATTAAACCGCCATTCGAAACGACTACTTTTCCTGCTAGGGCATCTAAGTCTGGTTTATGGATTCGGTCAATATCGAGACATAGTCGAGAATATTTATCGATTTCAAGTTTACCCGCAATTTTTAGTCGACTATCTGTCCCGCTAGTTTTACCTAAAATCATCAAGTTTGTATTATCTAAATTCATAACCCCGCCAGATACGTCTAATTCTTTTACTACAACTGTCATTTTCGTACCGTCTTTACCCAAATTATTTATATTCTGAGTTGTTAAAGTACCACTAACAATTAAGTTGCCGTTTACCATGTTGTTCATATTTTTAGCTCTATCAGCGAATCCTGTATCTGTTTCTTTCACAAGTACGTTGAACCCATAATATTCCACGTTATTACAATTTGCTGCGCAAGCATTTTTTTGGAAATCGTTCACATATACCCAAAAATCTTTCGGATTCAATTTAGGCGTTACATTCACTGCCATTACTTGAGTATAAAAATCTGAAAGTTTTTCAAAATTCACCATGTTGCATTCATATGGCGCAACAGCTTTTTTCGCGATAACATTCGCCAATAATAAACTGCATGACTGAGTAGGCGTTACGGTTTTAAAAACATCCGTGTACACGGTGTCTTCTTTGTTTGCAATGATCGTCTGATCCACGTTAAAAAGTTGTTGCTGATTTAAAAATGTCGGCGGCACGATTATCGAAAAGAGACTATTTAATTTTTTCGGCGAAGTGCTCGATGTACCGACAATCTCTAAATTCACTTTCATTACACCAGCATTAACAATTTTCGTTACTAAAGTTGGACTGACAGTGGATAATTCCGAATCTGTATACGTAACATTTTCAATCTTTAATGATTGCGGTACGTAATTTGTCGCCGTCGAATTAAATGACGCAGTTTTAACGCCCTTAATTTTCGTCAGTTCATTAATTTTAATCAGAATTTTTTCAACAAAAAGCTTTTTCATACGATTATCGATATCGGCTTCCCACGCTTTTCTTTTAGCTAGCGAGTCACACGAGGTAATATTCGTAGATTTCAAACAGCTTATCAGTAAATTAAGTTCTATAGTCGTTGCTTCTGTAACTTCCTTGTTGATCAAATCAAGTGCGCGCTCAAAGTCTGTAGAATAATACAAGACTCCCATTTCAGCTGCAGCCACAGATTGGTTTGAAGTATCAATTGTTTTTTCTTGTTTGGCATTGTTCAATGAGCCGGCCATAAATGTGGCAGTCACTCCAAGAACCAGCACTATTAATAGTAGAACGGCTAATAAGGCATACCCACGCTCATTCTTCATCGTTTTCACAGTGTTTCCTCCTAGTTTGGATTGGTCAAGATTCGAGTCAAGGTCGTTTTTACTTCAACCGCCCTTTTTGGATTAGCAGGATCTGCAATTTTCATGATGAAGTTCACGTGTGCTTTTTTTGGTCTGATGATTGTTGTCGCCGGCCAATCTGCAAATTTAATGCCATTGATCGTGCCGTTATACGTATATTCATTTTCTGTAAGTTTTGTGAATCCGCTGCACGTTGCTGCAGCAGGCGCTGCTTCTTTGCACGTATTGATTTCCAGTTTGCCATTTTGATAGCGCAAATAATAATAATCGCTTTTGCGATGCTCATTGGAAATTTTCGATACGGTGTAATTTGCTTCTTGCTGCAATTGGGTTTTCGTTGTTTCGACTGCTGTATGCTTGAAACCGGTCAATAATGCTGTCCATGCCAGTCCGGCAATAAGCGCAACGAGCATCATTGCACCTAGCATTTCAACCAATGTTACCCCTTTTTCGTTCATCTTCATGTCAGCTACCCCCGCTCGCTACAGTTGTAGGCTTTTTCGCTGTGTACCGAATATAAGAATAGGTTTCACTGCTCAGTCGGTAACTGCCATTCGCCGTGTCTTTGTTTGTCCATATTTTCATATGCACTTTATACAATTTGATCCGGTCACTTTTCGCACATGGCTCTTTTGCTCCAACTCCTGCAGCTGTCGCCGTCTTCAGAAGAAACGGTTCACATACAAGGTAAATATCTGCCTGGTATTTATAATTCGAATTTTTCTCATAGCGAACGAACGAAGAGCTTGATAAAGGTAGAGACTCATTTGACCCGGATGCAGCTTTGCTGTATCCCAAGCTTTCCAATTCCGTCTTTATCTTAGATGTTAATAAAAAATCAGGTTCACTTGCATTCGGATCAGTTGTACTCGAAATGAGTATTTTCTCCCATTTTGAAAGAGCTTGAACAGATGCAATTTCTTGTTTTGCTAAATTCATTGTATCCAACTTCAATTCAGTCTTCGCGTTAAACAAGGTCATTTGGGGGAGGATGGTCAATATACTGATCATCGCAATGCCTAAAATGACTAATGCAGCCAAAACTTCAACCAATGTCAGTCCTTTACTGTTTCGTAAATTACCCAACTTCTCCCACCTACCTTATAAGTACTGAATGATTTGAAAAAATTTCCTTATTCCATATGCTTTGTCTCTATTTTTATAGATAAGCTTATTATTACATTTTATTCAAAATCCTGCACTATATTTTTACAGCAAAATCTAGGTTATTTATTATTATTTTTCATCTTTTTGTTATATAAAATAGGAAAAAAGGCTGTGAAATGAGGATTT
>JBFEIJ010000098.1:0-7740 GCA_041553775.1 Planococcus sp. (in: firmicutes) | reverse complement strand
TTTTTTCATCAGGTTCTCCTCCTCAGTTAGATTTCACGAGGAATAGAGGTTGACCATATTCAACCAGCTGGCCGTCTTTAACCAGGATTTCAGTGATTTCCCCATCCACTTCCGCTTCGATTTCATTGAATAGCTTCATCGCTTCTACGATGCAGACCACTTGGTCAGCGGATACTTTCGATCCCACTTGCACATATGCTTCGTCTTCCGGTGATGGTGACTTGTAGAATGTTCCAACCATCGGCGACAAGATTTTATGTAAGTTGGCATTGTTTTCCACTGCTAGTTCAGGTGATTCTTCAGAAACCAATTCTTCAGCTTTTGCTGCTGGTGCAGGGTTTGCGGCCGGTGTTGGTGCACTCGCCTCAACTTTAGGTGCTGGTGCTGATGGTGATGAAGAAGTTTGAACAGCTCCACCGTTTTTCTTCAATTTTACTTTGACCCCTTCAGACTCATAAGAGAATTCATCGATAGATGAACCATCCACTAATTTGATAATTTCGCGTATTTCTTGGATTTTCAATTGATCCTACTCCCCTTTATGTATAATTGTTTCCACTATCCCATTTTAGACTTTTTCGATTGATTTTGAAATAGCCAGCTGAATATTTAAAAAAAGGCCCCTATTAAGATAGAGGCCGATTTCATGGATTACTGTGCGCGTGAAACGTATGACGCATCCGTCGTGTTGATGATCAGCTTATCGCCTTCATTGATGAAAAATGGCACTTGAACAATAAGGCCAGTTGTCAATTTAGCTGGTTTCGTACCGCCGCTTGCTGTATCCCCTTTGATGCCTGGGTCAGTTTCAGCTACTTCAAGTACGACTGAATTCGGCAATTCAACGCCAAGTACTTCGCCCTGGAATTGAATAACTTGAACTTCCATGTTTTCTTGTAGGAATTTCAATTCGTATTCAATGTTCTTTTCCGGCAATTCAATTTGGTCATAAGTTTCTGTGTCCATAAATGCATGAACATCGCCGTTTGCATATAGGTATTGCATTTTGTTGTTGTCGATTTGCGCTTTAGCCACTTTTTCGCCAGCACGGAACGTCTTCTCTGTCACACTGCCTGTACGCAAGTTACGCAGTTTTGTGCGCACGAATGCGGCACCTTTACCTGGTTTAACGTGTTGGAATTCCATCACGCGCCAAATGGCATTGTCCACTTCGATTGTGACGCCTGTTTTAAAATCGTTTACTGAGATCATTTAATTTCCTCCGTTACTTGTAAAATACGCAATTCTTTTGTGGAGTGGGTCAATCGTTCATTGCCGGACTCGGTAATAAGTATATCATCTTCTATACGAACTCCGCCAATCCCCGGAAGATAAATTCCCGGCTCGACCGTCACAGCCATGCCTGGCTCAAGGACCGTTTGTGATTTAGATGACAAGCCTGGTGCTTCATGAACTTCAAGCCCGATGCCGTGGCCGGTCGAATGACCGAACGCTTCGCCGTAGCCTTTTGACTTGATATAATCGCGCGCAATTGCATCTGCTTCAATTCCGGTCATACCCGGTTTGATCTTTTCAAGCGCGAGTACTTGTGAGTCAAGCACGATTTGGTAAACTTCTTTCATCTTTTCAGACGGTTCGCCAACCGCGATCGTCCGCGTAATGTCCGAGATGTAGCCATTGTACAATGCGCCGAAGTCCAACGTCACCATGTCGCCTTCTTCAATTTTCTTATCCGATGCGACGCCGTGTGGCAAGGCGGAACGGTTTCCTGAAGCGACGATAATATCGAACGACGATGAAGTCGCCCCTTGCTTGCGCATGAAGAATTCCAACTCATTGGACACTTCCACTTCTTTCATTCCCGGTTTGATGAATGTGCAAATATACTCGAATGCGTCATCTGCGATTTTCGCTGCAGCTTTTAACACTTCCACTTCTTCAGCAGATTTGAACATGCGGATTTTTTCGATAAGTCCGCTTGCCGGTTTCAGCTCAGCATCCAATTTTTCCGTGTATTGAGTATAAGAAGCGAATGTTACATAATCCTGTTCAAAAGATACGGATTTCAATGACAACGATCTTGTAATCTCCGCTACTTCTTCAAGCAAGTTCGTTTTCGCTTGCACAACTTCGAATTCTTTCACTTGTGCAGAAGCTTGTTCCGTATAACGGAAATCCGTTACGAAATAGGCTTTCTCTTGTGTGACGAGCGCAAGTCCGGCTGATCCTGTGAATTCTGTAATGTAGCGCAAGTTAAATTCGCTGGTGATCAATAATGCCTCGATATTCTGTTGTTCCATCTCTTTGCGTAATTGTTGAAGTTTCATTCGATTCATCCTCTCGATTGGGTTAATAATAATGCGTGCAGCGCAAGTTTATAAACGTCTTTTCCGAATCCCGTAATTTGTCCGGCAGCAACCGGGGCAATGTGGGAATGGCGTCTAAACTCCTCACGTTTGTAAACGTTTGAAATATGTACTTCGATAACAGGAATATGAATGGACGCAATCGCATCGCGTATCGCCACACTTGTATGCGTATAAGCGCCGGCGTTCAATACGACAGCTTCTGTGCCATCATCCGCAGCCCGGTGAATCCAGTCGATCAATTCGCCTTCATGGTTCGACTGCAAGCAGGTCAAGTCAATCCCATTGCCTGTTGAAAACTCGATTAGCTCCGATTCCAACTCTTCCAACGTAAACGTACCATAGGCCTCTTTCTCGCGTTTGCCAAGGCGATTTAAGTTTGGTCCGTTCAAACACAACACTTTCATCGATCCCACTCCTATCCTGTCACATTCTTCATTATTTTATCATAGCAGCCTAAGAGCGCAAATCTTTCCTTTATTCAGCTGATAGCAATGTCTGTTTGAACAGCTGATGATTATGTCTTATCGGCCGCGGTTTTTTAAACTCTTTTGGTTTCTTCTTATTGCGTTTTTGATTTTTTATTAATAAACCCTTATGTAATAATCTACATTTATTCTTTCCAAATGCTTTTATTGGAATTCAAGGCATTAAAAAACGCGGCGGCCGGAGCCGTCGCGCTTTTTGATACTGCTATTCGATTAAAGTCCGCATTTCAATTGAGCATTGCAATTGGTGCATGTATTGCAGCCGCCCATTTCTTCAACCGTTCCTTTTCGGCAGACTGGGCAAGTATCGCCCACTTCCGAACCGATCGACACGTTTGTTGAACGCAGATCTTGAATCGTATCGATCAAGACAATCGGACGTTTGCCTTTGACATCTTCTTCGTGTGGTTCTTCAAACGTGTTTTCTTCCGCTTTCAACGTCAACACTTGCGAATCGCGGCTGCCGTCGACATAAACCGTGCCGCCTTTTGCTCCGCCTTTGTAAAGTCGCTCGTAAACGCCTTCAACTTGTTCGACCGTATAGCCGCGCGGTGCATTGACCGTTTTCGAACTCGACGAATCGATCCAACGCTGGATGATGCATTGCACATCCGCGTGCGCTTCCGGCGCCAAGTCCATTGACGTAACAAACGCTTTCGGCAAGTTTTCTTCGTCGGCTTCAGGATTGTTCTTCAAGTATTCACTAACGATATCGGCTTTGACCTCAATAAATTTACCAAGGCGGCCGCTGCGGTAATACGTGAATGAATAATACGGCTCAAGACCGGTCGAAACGCCGACCATCGTACCCGTAGAACCCGTCGGTGCCACTGTCAATAAATGCGAGTTGCGAATGCCGTGTTCAAGAATCGACGCGCGAATTTCTTCCGGCATTCCTTGCATAAAACCTGTTTCCGTGAACGCTTTCCGTAATGCAGCTGTTTCTTCATCCGTGTTGCCGACAAGGAATGGGAAGCTGCCGCGTTCTGACGCCAATTCCACCGATTCTTCGTAAGCAGCCGCTGCGATGGTTTTGAAGATCTCATCTACAAGTTCATTGCCTTCAGGCGAACCGTATTCTTTGTCGCAGTAGATCAACAGATCCGCAAGCCCCATGACGCCAAGACCGACACGGCGCTCACCAAGCGCTTGTACGCGGTTGTCTTCAAGGAAATAAGGTGTTGCGTCAATAACGTTGTCCTGCATGCGGACGCCGACTTTAACCGTTTCTTTCAACGCTTCAAAATCGACTTGCTTCGTTTTCGCATCCGCGAATTGCGCCAAGTTGACCGCTGCCAAATTACAAACAGAATAAGGAGCTAGCGGTTGTTCTCCGCACGGGTTTGTCGCAACGACTTTTTGGCCGTATGCAGTCGCATTCGTTTTCGCATTAGCGTTATCGATAAAGAATATACCAGGCTCTGCCGAATACGTTGCACATACGTTGATCAAGTTCCAAAGCTCACGCGCTTTCATCGTGCGGTAAACGCGGACTTTGTGACCCATTCGTTCCCATTCGCGCACATCGCCGACTTCATGCCATTTTTCGTTGTAGATCGCCATTTCTTCTTTCGAATACGATTCAACTGCTGGGAAGCGCAATTCGAAATCCGCGTCTTCTTCGACTGCTTTCATGAAATCATCCGTCAATGTGACCGAAATATTCGCACCTGTTAAAAATTCTTCGTTATGAACGCTATAAGTGCCGCCATCGCGAAGTTTCGTATCTGCATCACGCATGATTTTTTCGTTAAAGCCGCCCATTCCTGGAATCGACCGGTAATTTAATATGCCTTGGTACATCGCTTCTTCTTGTTCGGTTAACGGTTTGAATTTCAATTTTTCAAGCGCGAGCTTTTTGATCGTTTCGTCTTCCGTGTTTTCGATCAAATAACGGAGAATCCGCGGATTCTGCATTTTTGAAATGATGAATTCCGCAATATCCGGATGCCAGTCGGCAAGCATGATCATCTGCGCACCGCGGCGCGATCCGCCTTGTTCGACCAAATGCGTTAATTTCGCGATATCATCAAGCCAAGAAACCGAACCGGATGATTTGCCGTTAACGCCTCTAGCTAATGTATTGCGCGGGCGAAGAGACGAACCGTTCGTGCCGACGCCGCCTCCGCGGCTCATGATTTCCATCACTTGCTTGCGGTGGTCGGAAATGCCTTCGCGGGAATCTGCCACAAACGGCATTACGTAGCAGTTGAAATACGTAACGTCTGTATCTGCGCCTGCTCCGTATAACACACGTCCTGCTGGAATGAATTTCAAACCAACGAGCTGTTCATAGAATTTATTGAACCAATGCTCTCGTTTTTCCGGAGTCGTTTCAACAGATGCAAGACCTGTCGCATTGCGTAACGCAATTTGCTCGTAATAAACTTCCAATGGTTTTTCGATAACATCGAGGCTGCGATTCACAATGCCGGCTTCTGCTTCATCCGGTTTGTCGATCGCGCTGCGATAATCTTCTTCGATCCAAACTTGCGCCGTGTTTGCCGCCTGGTCAATCGAGACGATAAAGCCGAGACCGCGAGCTGGAAATTTCGGATCTTGCTTGACGGTCAATACGACAAAGTCGCCTGCTTTGAGCGTCTTTTTCTCTGTATCCTTGAACGAATAACGGTCGATCATCACGAGGCGGGATACCCCTTTATGCGTCGTTTTCATGTCCGGCGTAATCGCATGGACTTGTGGAAACGACTGGATATCGCTGTTCAACGACACCGCGTTTAACGAATATTTTTTTTGAGTGGCAGAAACCATTTGACAATTCCTCCTTCATATTATATGAGGTAGACACTATATATAGTATTATTACAATTCCCATCGTACTATATATTGAAACTTCCAAGCAATAACAAAAATTTGCTGGAATTTCCATGAGACGTCTCAAAGCTGAATGTGTAAAGGTTTCTGCCAAAACCGGCTTTTGAAAATGAGTCTTTAGTCTCCTTAAGTGCGATAATTCCAATCATCATTTGCGTAGCGCTTTTCTTCGATTTCGCGAACTTCAGCGAGTTGCTTTTCAGACAATTGATAAGGTGTCAATTGAATCCTTAAAGCCTTTTCAAATCCGGCTTTGAACGCTGGCACGCATTCTTCTGCAGTGACGCTCTTTTCAAGCAACGAATTGATGGCCACGGCTTTTTCCGGAATTTTATTGCGCATCCGTTCTTTAGAGGCTTCATCCTTGAATTTAAAAACCGATAATAATTTTTCCGCATCCAAATCGATGAGAATGGCACCGTGTTGCAAAATGACGCCTTTTTGGCGCGTTTGAGCGCTGCCGGCAACCTTTTTGCCTTCAACGACCATTTCATACCAGCTAGGTGCGTCAAAACAAACCGCACTTTTCGGTTTTTTCAAATCCGCTTTCTCCATTTCACTTTCCGGAATTGAAAAATACGCATCGAGCCCTAAATTCCGGAAGCCTTCCAGTAATCCTTCACTAAGCACCCTGTATGCCTCTGTTACCGTTTCCGGCATATCCGGATAAGCTTCGCTGACGATGATGCTATACGTCAGTTCATGTTCGTGCAGCACGCCTCTGCCGCCAGTTGGACGGCGCACAAAGCCGAGACCGAGTTTTTTCACGGCTTGCAGATCGATTTCCTGTTCTACTTTTTGGAAATATCCGATCGACAACGCAGCCGGCTCCCAGCCATAAAAGCGGATGACCGGCGGAATCAAACCTTCACTATGCCAATTTAACAACGCTTCATCTAACGCCATATTGAAAGAAGCCGGCGCGTTGCCGGAATCGATAAACAACCATTCTTGAAATTTCACAAGATCGCCCCCTAAATTCTTTAATTAGTGTAACATTGCCATTGAATAAGAGTCACTCCATCTTTTATAATAAAGAGAGAATAGAAAGGGGCAAGATCATTGGATTTTCTTTACATTACTTTAGGCGTTGTCACTGTAGTGCTTATCTTTGCTGTCGTTTCATACTTCCGCATCAAGAAAGCCGTAACCACATTAACACAAGAACAATTCATCGAAGGCTACCGCAAAGCGCAGCTGATTGATGTCCGCGAACAGAAAGATTACGCAAACGGCCATATCCTTGGCGCCCGAAACCTTCCACAAACGCAATTGAACCAGCGCTATAAAGAAATCCGCGCTGACAAACCTGTTTACCTTTACGACCAAAACGGCGCTCGCAGCGGACGTGTCGCTTTATTCCTTAAGAAAAAAGGCTATACGCAAGTTTATCAATTGCAAGGCGGTTTCAAACAATGGACCGGTAAAGTCAAAATCAAATAATACATGAAAGCCTTTCCCGATTGCGGAAAGGCTTTTTTAATGGAATAAATTCCGGGCAGAAGCGTATTTCATTGGCTATGGAGCGTAAGTCAGGTTCTATAGAGCGTATTTCTCCATTTATAGAGCGTATTTGATCTGCATCAAAGCGTATTCTGCAAATGCGTGTCGCCATCTAGCAGAATAAACCAATAAAGCCCCTCTGACAGGTCAGAGGGGCTAAAAGGATTATTCAGCTTTCGTGTAGCGTAGAACCGGTTTACGGGCAGCTAGCGTTTCATCTAGACGTTTGATGACCGTAGTATGCGGTGCATTTTGTACAATTTCCGGATCGTCTTCAACTTCTTTGGCAATCTGGATCATCGCATCGATGAATGCATCGAGTGTTTCTTTCGATTCTGTTTCTGTTGGCTCGATCATCATGCCTTCCTCAACGTTTAACGGGAAGTAAATCGTTGGCGGATGATAGCCGAAGTCCAATAAACGTTTCGCCATATCCAACGTACGCACGCCAAGTTTCTTCTGGCGACGGCCGCTCAAGACGAATTCGTGTTTGCAATGACGGTCATACGGCAAGTCGAAGAACGGCTGCAATTTGCGCATCATGTAGTTTGCATTCAATACCGCGTATTCGGTAACGGCTTTCAAGC
>JBFEIJ010000097.1:0-7811 GCA_041553775.1 Planococcus sp. (in: firmicutes) | reverse complement strand
GGCTGCTCTTTTAATTTGGTATGTCACTCGAAAACCCTCCTAGTATTTTTTGAATGAATCCTCATTCATTTTTTAATTAAAAAAAATAGAACGAACTCTATGTCCTTTAGTTTAAATTATTTTTCCTATTTTCGCAATATTTAATCGTTATTTATTTTATAGCTATTTAACTTGCACAAATGAATTAACATTGTCGATATTCCGCAAAACAGCTGCGCTTGCCGCGGGCGAGCGCCAAGCCTCCTCAGTCGCTTAGCTCCCTGCGGGGTCTCGGCTGTCTCGCTTTCCCGCAGGCGTCTTCGCTATTTTGCTCCATATCTTGAAATTTCTTAGCAATACTGCATTTAAAAAATGAGTAAACAAATAATCAAATCTTATTTAATTTACTTTATTTCAAAACTAGCGAAGCAATGGCGTAATATTCACCTTTGCTCTTCCTTAAGCTTAGTCAAAAAGTTGATTTTATCTTTCAACTTGTTACTTAAGTTTAATTTCTTTCCCAAAAGCTTTTTGCAATGTACACTATGATAGAAGAATTAGGAGGAGATTTTATGAAACCAATTACAACGAACGAGCAGTTTAACGAAGTTATTAGCGGCAGTGAGCCGGTTATTGTCAAATTCCAAGCTGGCTGGTGCCCTGATTGCACACGCATGGATATGTTCATTGATCCGATTATTGAAGAATACAACCAATATACTTGGTTTGACTTGAATCGCGACGAGCTTCCTGAGCTTGCTGAAAAATATGACGTGATGGGAATTCCTAGTTTATTGATTTTCAAAAATGGCGAAAAAACGGCTCACCTGCACAGTGCGAATGCAAAATCGCCTGAATCGGTGACTGACTTTTTAGCTAGCCAGAAATAAGAGAAAGTTATTCAATGGTTGCGGAACTTATTGTTCTGCAACCTTTTTTTGTCAGTATTTAAGTATTCTCTATGATTTAAGTGCATTTGCGATATAATAATAGTAATCATATATAACTGAGGTGTCCTATGGATCAAGCTAAAGAAATTCAAGAATTGAAAGAACTCGTCGCACATTATGAGAAAGTCATTTATAATATGTCCGCTCCAATCATCCCATCGGTGCTACCAAATACGATTTTGGTGCCGATCGCAGGATTCATCTTCCAGGACCGATTTGAAACGATTCGCTCGAAAGTATTGGAATATGCAGAGAGCGACCGAGAAACCGAATGTGTGATTTTCGACTTTACAGGCGTGCGGATGCACGACGTCGAAACATTCGATTACAATGTTCTTGCTACTGAATTATCGCAGCTTAATAGTGCGTTGCGGTTGATGGGACTTCGTCCAATTTATGTTGGTTTTAACCCACGATTTGTTCGAGAAATTGTTCATGCAGGAATCCAAGTCGACCTTGAGGTTTATACGACTTTCAGAGCAGCCTTGCATAACTTGCTGGCTGAAACGGACGAAAGCCTTTCTTTTCTAAACGTTAAGTCCTAATACGCTGGCTGGAGGTCATGATATTGAAAGTTCTTATTCCTTTTACTGGCATGTCTCAATATGCACCTGAAATCGAAGCAAAGTGGCAAGGTTCCGCTTGCGGACCTGTTACGGCCGCTGCGATTCTTCGTCATCATGAGAAAAAAGAATGGACGGCCTCCGAACTTTATAGCACACTCGGTACGACACGCATCGGACTGTTCACGTGGCGATTCGTTCGCAAATTCAAGAAACTGACATCTGGCCGTTACCATATTAAAAAAGTACGTTCAGTTGAAGAAGTAAAAAAAGAATTGATTGCTGGCCGACCGCTCGCCGTGAAATTTGATCGGTGGTTTTCGTTTCATTGGTTTTCAAAACCGCTGTTCAATTATCATTGGGTTCCGTTAGTCGGTTTTGAAGAGCAAGACGAAGATTTAATCTTACACATCCACGATAACGGAAAAAGAAACCGCCCGAGTAAATTACGGATGGTTTCCTATAATACGAATCGAAAGTATTTGACGTTCGTTAAAATTGTTCCTATTCAAAAGGATTGACTGGCAGCAAATTTTTCTCAAGTTGCCTAGCCAGCAATTTCAATTCCTGGTCATCGAATAGCTGGATTTGATCATTCGTATAATTCGGCACGGTAATTTCATCCAATGATACATTGAGCGGGATATCGCATTTGATAACCGCCAATTCTTTAGATAGCAGCAGCATATCCTTATGCTCTTCTATCTTTTTCTTTTGAGCGGGTTTAAGCTCCTCAATCGCCTCAAGCACCCCACTTACCGACTCATATTGTTGGATCAGCTGCAAGGCCGTTTTTGGTCCGATGCCTTTAACGCCTGGATAGCCATCACTCGCATCGCCCATGAACGCTTTGACGTCAGCGAATTGTCCAGGTTCAATGCCATACTCTTCTTTAAAACGGTTTTCTGTGTAGACATCATACACATGGAAGCCTTTTTTCATGAAAGCGATTTCCACAGAAGGGTTGAGCAATTGCAGCATGTCTTTGTCCCCCGTAATAATGGTGAACTGCACTTCATCTTTCCATTGCTTCGTGAACGAACCGATAAAGTCATCCGCTTCGATGCCCTTCTCGCCGTAATTCATCCATCCCAATTGCTCTGAAACTTTTTTTGCCAAATCGAATTGATGCAGCATATCATCAGGCGGCGCAGGACGATTCGATTTATAGCCTTCAAACATCTCGGTGCGAAACGTATGCGCTCCCATATCCCAGCACACAGCCATATGCGTCGGTTTCATCATCGTTTTAGCAGCGAGCACATGACGTGCAAAGCCTTGCACTGCATTTGTTGCGAGGCCTTCAGACGTACGGAAATACTGTCCGACGGCTGATGTTGCAAAAAAAGAACGGAACAATAACGCCATGCCGTCTACTAATAAAACATGCGGTTTTTCATTCATATCATTTCCCCCATTCTAAAAAAACACTTTCTCTATTATACACGCTTAAACAGCAAAAAACCGCCGAAGCGGCGGTTTTAGCGTTTTCTTTTGCTTGCCTTATAATCCAATGAAATCGCTTTGTAGAACGAGGCCATCATCATTAGCATGATGAAGGAGAATGGGAATGCGACGATGATCAACGCTGTTTGCAAAGCATCCAAGCCGCCTGCAAACAGGAGAATCACAGCGATTGTCGACTGAGCCACTCCCCATGTCAATTTGATCGAATTTGCCGGATTTAATGAACCATTTGTCGACTGCATACCTAACACGAATGTTGCAGAGTCGGCAGATGTGATGAAGAATGTTGTGATCAACATAACTGCGACAACCGACAAGATGATGCCGAACGGCAATTCATTAAAGACGCCAAATAATCTTTCTGAGGTCAACAGCTTCGTCAGATCTACACCGCTATTTTGTACATCAATAGCAGTTGTACCGAATGCTGCGAACCAGATGAAGCTGATTACTGTCGGGACTAGCAAGACGCCGAATAAAAATTGGCGAATCGTACGTCCTCTAGAAACACGCGCGATGAAAATCCCAACGAATGGCGACCATGAAATCCACCATGCCCAGTAAAAGACAGTCCAACCATCAATCCATGCACGCTCATCACCATTAATAGGCGCTGCACGGAAACTCATTTGCATGATATTCTGGAAATATCCACCAAGTGACTCCGTGAACATATTCAAAATCAATAACGTAGGTCCTAATATAATGACCAATACAAGCAAGGTAATCGCCAGCACCATATTGGTGTTGGACAAATACTTGATCCCTTTGCTCAGACCGCTCCATGCGGAAATCATGAACAATACGGTGATAACCGCGATGATGATTAGTTGAACAGTAAAGTTATTTCCTGGAATGTCATCAATCAAGAAAGCCAAACCTTCATTGATTTGAATCGTACCGAATCCAAGTGTCGTTGCCACGCCGACCGCTGTTGCAAAAATTGCAATGACATCGACTGTGATTCCTAATGGACCATTCATTTTATTGCCGAAAAGCGGTTTCAATGTTGCCGAGATCAATCCCGGCTCCCCTTTGCGGAACTGGAAATACGCGAGCGACAAAGCTACTACAGCATAAATTGCCCAAGCGTGAATGCCCCAGTGGAAAAAGGTGAAACGCATAGATTCCTTGAACGCTTCTGTAGTTCCTGGCTCCGCAGTGGCTGGATCGACTGCGAAATGGGAAAGTGGTTCAGCCGCTCCCCAGAACACAAGCCCGATCCCCATGCCTGCTGAAAACAGCATTGCAATCCAAGTGCCGAATGTAAATTCCGGTTTGTCGGTATCTTTCCCTAAACGAATCTGCCCCATCGGACTGATAAGGAAGTAAAGACAAAATATAACCATTACCGATACGATCAATAAATAATACCAGCCGAACGAAGTTGTCAGGAATCCTTTAATATTCCCAGTAACTTCTGCAAAACTATCTGGAGTAAACGCTCCATATGCCACTGTCAAAACGACAAGGGCAAGCGCGATCCAGAAGACATTTGTTACTTTCTTCATAATCGTGCACCTCCTGATTTTTATCACAATTCTTAATGTTACGGAACTACTAGCCTTATGTCAAACCGCCATTGGCTTAAAAAAGCAGTTTGTTCCGCTTCTTTCACCTTTGCCAATTTACTGGTTTTACTCAGTATAGGCTTTTAAAACGCCATTTACCCAACATGAAAAGTATACGTTGTTTTAGAACAAGTCCATGTAAAAACAAATAGCAAATAAGCATATTGCAGCTTAAATAAAACTTTCTATTTCTCCATACCCCATTGGCTTATTTTCTAGGCATTTCAACACAGATAAAATTTATAAACTATTCAATGAATGCTCCACATCCCTTCACTCCTACATAAGCTCCAAGCTATCCCTTCACTTCCTCTGTTTCCACCGCAGACTGTGAAAACTCGCTTGGTGCTGGCTGTTTTAAGCAGATGGAAAACAAAAGACTGGCAATGACTAACATGACCATTACCGCTGCAATGACGACCGCTTGAATGGCGAAAACTTGCGCCGAAGCACCAATCATTGCCGTAACAACAATGACAAAAAGCGCTTCCCCAAAACTATAAAGGCTGACGATTCGACCCATTTTGTCTACGGGAATATTGTTTTGTACAAAGGTTTGAAACCCGGTATTCGCGAAAGCTAAGGCGAACGCGAGGATGAAAAAGCCGCTTGCTGCTCCGGCGAATGATTGCGAAAATGCATACACCAAATATCCTGCAGCAACCATCATTGAACCGTAGCCAATCAAGGCACTGGGTGTTAACTTATTGGCGAGTAAGGTATTAATGACTGAACCTGCTATAATGCCAGCGCCCGCGATGCTGACCAAAAAGCCATACTCGCTATTCGTGAGCAGCAGCACTGCTTTCGCAAATGAGGCTTCTTGCGAGTCGATAGCAGCTGCCATGCCACCCATGCAACTAAACAATAAAAACACGAGCATCGTTTGCTTCGCGGTACGACTGAAGTGCAGCACAATCCGCCAATCTTCACGAATAATTGACCATGATAATTTCCTTCTCTCATCGGTCATGACACCCGCTTTTTCCAAGTTCGGCATCAAGCGTAAAATCCATGCGGATACGAGCAAGGCAAGCGCATTGATGTAAATCGCAGCAGTCGGAGTGCCGATCATAAACAAAATTCCCGCAATCGCTGGTCCGATTAAAAACGCCCCGGAATCGATCAAACTCCGCAACGAATTAAAGCGCTGCCGCTGCTCCGCTGGAATTAATTTTGTCATATAACTCATCGATGCAGGCTCAAACATCGCCGCTGCCATATTGATAAACAAGACGAGTAGATAAATCGTCCAAATTGAAGAAGCGAACGGCAAGACGGCAATGATACACGCTCTCATAACGTCGAGTGCGATCAACAACCGGCGTTTGTTCATCCGATCGATCAGACTGCCCGCCCATACATTCGTGAATACGGTCGCCATAGGTTTGACGATATACAATCCGGCAACAGCAAGCGGCGAATGCGTCATATCCAATACGATCAAATTTAGCGCAATCAAGTACACCCAAGCACCAAAATTAGACGTACCAATTCCAATTAATAAAATTGCAGGATATTTCCATGCGTGTACTTTCTCTTTCCCCTCCATCATCCATTCCTCCACCACAGTAAAATAAAAAAATCCCGTCCCCAAGGCTATGTGCCTTGGGGACGAGATCTAACCGTGGTGCCACCCCTGTTTGCCAACGCGTCGCCGCATTCGCCTCATTCGGTACTGCCCTTCATGCTTGGGCGTTATACCTAAGCTCTGTAACGGGAGCTCCCGCCAAAATATCCCCTTGTTGTAAGGTTCCATTATGGTGCTCAGAGTTTTGTTTCGGCAATTCACTTCTGCCCTTTTTCACCAATCGGGGCTCTCTAATAGAAGTTTGGCATGCCTACTCTTCTCTTCAACGCTTTTCGCTAAGTTCATTTACATAAGAATACCCATTTTTCCGTAAATTGTAAATACGTTTTATTTTCTCTGTTAATCTTTACTTCTTTTAGCTTTTGAACATTAAAATGGTAAACCATTTTTCTATATCTATTAGGGATTCTCCACACCAATTGGACGCTTTCCGCGGACGAAGCACTGAGCCTCCTCGTCGCAAGCTCCTGCGGGGTCTCATCACTTCGTTCTTCCGCTGGAGTCGCCACTTGGTGTTCCGGATCCTAGAGTGTAGGGAAAAAAAGTAAGATGATTGTTAATAGAGAATTGATGTAAATAACTCACTTTGATAAAAACTGATATCCTCCGAGCGGTCTGGCCACGAAGACTCCTGTGGGACAGCGAGAGCTGAAGACCCCGCAGGGACGTAAGTCGCGAGGAGGCTGAAGCTGAGCCCACGGAAAGCGAAGTGGCCAGATTGGTTGGAGATTATACACCGGTATTCATTTTAGTAAGATTTTAAATACAGCCTGATTATTTCTTGTTCATCATTTCCCATTCTTCTCTTAGCAGCCCCATCTTGATCGCATCAAAATACTCCCCGCCCACGGTTCGAGCTTTACGTATGCATGCTTCTTGGGTCATGCCCAGCCGTTCAGCAACTCGTATCATTCGTTCATTGCCGGACCAAGTCGACATGCCCAAGCGGTGCAAATCTGTTGAAGCGAACAGGAAATCTAGCCACAGTTTATAGGCTTCTGTGCCGTAGCCACCGTTCCAATATGTTGGATCGTAAATAACAATGCCTGTCTCAAGCCAGTTTGTATTTTTGTCGATCCAGTATGCGCCAACATAACCGATGACTTTTCCTTCGGCAATAATGACGAGCGACGCTGGCACTTCTGACGAAATTTCGTCTTCGTTCATCCAGTTATGTTGGTGCTCTTCTTTTGTCAGCTGTTTTTCAGGGATGTAAGGTCCGTTCCATTTTTTCGCTTCTTGCTCTTTGTCTTCAAACCGCCAATAATACAACTCCGCTAACTTTTCAGGTGTATTTTCGTGCAGTTCGACTTTGGTGCCTATGATTTCTATCATGTTCTGGATCAGCCTTTCTGGTTACGCGTCGTGGAGTATGAGAAACTATTGTTAGAACAAATATATCGTGTATGTAAAAGGCATGCTATTGATAATGAAAGGCTGGGGATGACTTCAATGAGAAATGAACACGAAATGCTTACCATGATTTTAGCCATCGCTTCGGAAAATGACTTAATTCGGATGGTCGAATTAAATGGATCTCGCGTTGATAGTCAACGCACAAAAGATCCTTTTCAAGATTACGACATCGTTTATTATGTAGAAACCTTGCAGCCTTTTCTAGCAGATCATTCGTGGGTGGATTGTTTCGGCACGCGGATCATGATGCAAATGCCTGATTCCATGTTTGTGC
>JBFEIJ010000096.1:0-8019 GCA_041553775.1 Planococcus sp. (in: firmicutes) | reverse complement strand
GCGCAAGCACTCATGAAACAATAGTCCAGTGATGATGGCAAAGAGGCCACACCCGTTCCCATCCCGAACACGGAAGTTAAGCTCTTTTGCGCCAATGGTAGTTGGGGGGTTCCCCCTGTGAGAGTAGGACGTCGCTGGTCTGTATTTTTTTTTGGTCCCGTGGTGTAGCGGTTAACATGCCTGCCTGTCACGCAGGAGATCGCCGGTTCGATCCCGGTCGGGACCGTAATTTTGATGAATAAACACAGCCACTGGGCTGTGTTTATTTTTTTTGTTTGATTTAATCGACGAAGCACCACAGGAATGAGTGGAATTTTTGATTTCCTGCAGTTTCTTCGCTAAACTATGTTAAGACTCAATAGAGGTGACGGATAAAATGAACTATACATTAGAAGTGAATTCTCCTGAGGAAACGCTCATATTCGCTGAAAAGCTGGCGACTCTTCTGCAGCCGCAAGACCTTATCACGCTTGAAGGCACACTTGGCGCGGGAAAAACAACGTTTACCAAAGGCATCGCTAAAGGACTTGGCATTAAACGCATGGTCAACAGCCCAACTTTTACGATCTTAAAACAATACGAAGGTCGCTTAGAGCTGAATCATATCGATGCCTATCGTTTAGAAGATAGCAGTGAAGACATTGGCTTTGATGAATTGTTTTCCGGAGACGCCGTATCGGTTGTGGAGTGGGCAAAATTCATCGCAGATTATTTACCGAAAAACCGGTTGGATATTAGTATCACCCGCAAGTCAGAAGAGACTCGTGAAATCAGTCTGTCTCCAAAAGGCCAACGCTATGAAACTTTATGCAAGGAGCTAAACTTATGATTTATCTAGGCATCGACACCTCGAACTATCCATTAACAATCGCTTTGATGAAAGATCAAACGATATTGATAGAAGAAGTTACAAACTTAAAAATCAATCACTCGCTAACAGCTATGCCAGCCATCGAGGAAATGATGAAAAAAGCGAAAGTCGCACCTGCTGAGCTGACGCATATTGCTGTAGCAGAAGGACCGGGTTCGTATACCGGAATCCGAATCGGGTTGACGATTGCAAAAACATTGGCGTGGTCTCTGAAGATCCCATTGCATCTAGTATCCAGTCTGAAAGTGTTGGCAGCAAATGGCCAATATTTCGATGGCTTGGTGTGTCCAGTCATGGACGCGCGCAGAGGCACAGCTTTTACAGCACTTTATGATGGAAAAACGCTTGAACCGGTTATTGCGGACCAGCACAGTGATTTCCGCGATTTTTTAAATACAGCCAAAGAATTAGGCAGACCGATTTTATTCACGGGAACAGACATTACAATTCATGAAGAGCTCATCCGCGAAGTGATGGGCGAGTTAGCGCATTTCAGTGGTCCACAAAATCGCTTGCCGCGCGCTTCGAACCTGATTTTGCTTGCGCAGCAAATGGAAGCGACCGATATCCATCATGCAGTGCCTGAATATCAGCGAATTACAGAAGCTGAAGCGAATTACATCAAGAACCAGGAAGGTCAATCATCATGACCAGCGAATTGACATTTCGGCTAATGACCGTCGATGACATCGACCAGGTTTATGAAATTGAAAAATTATCGTTCACCTTGCCATGGACGAAAGAATCCTTTTACCATGAAATGGAAACCAACGATTATGCTTATTACGTAATCGCTGAAACCGAAGAAGGCATTATTGGCTATTGCGGAATGTGGCTTATTTTAGATGAATGCCACGTGACCAATATCGCCATCTTGCCACAAGAACGCGGCAAGAAATATGGAGAGCGTCTGATGGAAGAAGCGATCAAATTCGCGAAATCACAAGGCGCTGAGCTGATGACGCTCGAAGCACGTGTCAGCAACCATGCAGCACAGAATTTATACCGAAAATTGGGTTTTCAAAATGGTGGCATTCGAAAGCGGTATTATACCGACAACTTAGAAGATGCCATAGTTATGTGGGTGAATTTTAATGACTGAAGATATTTATGTATTAGGAATTGAAACAAGTTGCGACGAGACAGCTGCGTCTGTTGTTAAAAACGGTACGGAGATCATTTCCAACGTTGTCGCATCTCAAATAGAAAGCCATAAACGGTTCGGAGGCGTTGTCCCGGAGATCGCTTCGCGGCATCATGTCGAACAAATCACATTGGTGATTGAAGAAGCGCTAGCACAAGCAGGGATGGAGCCGAAGCAATTGGACGCTGTAGCAGTAACTGAAGGTCCTGGACTTGTAGGTGCGTTATTAGTGGGGGTCAATGCAGCGAAAGCTTTTGCTTTTGCCCATCAATTGCCGCTTGTTGGCGTCCACCACATTGCCGGTCATATTTATGCCAACCGACTTGAACAAGAAATGGAATTTCCTTTATTGGCATTGGTGATTTCTGGAGGCCATACTGAATTGGTGTTGATGGAACAGCATGGTCATTTTGAAGTGATAGGGGAAACGCGTGATGACGCGGCAGGGGAAGCGTATGACAAAGTGGCTCGAACGCTGAACTTGCCGTATCCGGGTGGTCCGCATATCGACAAGCTTGCGCATCAAAGCGACGAAGCCATCGATTTTCCACGGGTCTGGCTTGAAGAAGGCTCATATGATTTCAGCTTTAGCGGGTTGAAATCAGCTGTATTGAATTATATGCACAATGCGGCGCAGCGAGGCGACGAGGTTCCACCAGAGCATATCGCTGCAGGCTTCCAAAACAGTGTGGTGGAAGTTGTAACGGCGAAATCAGTGCGTGCAGCAGAGCAGTACAAGGTGCAGCAGGTGATTGCTGCAGGGGGAGTAGCAGCGAATAAAGGACTGCGGACTTCCTTAACAGCAGCATTTGATGAAAAAGGCATTCCTTTCTATATTCCGCCGTTGGCTTTATGTACCGATAATGCGGCGATGATTGCTGCAGCGGGAACGGTTATGTATGAAAAAGGTGTGCGGGGAACGATGGCTATGAACGGTCGGCCAGGTATGGAACTCGCTTCCTGGAATTAAAAAAGCTCGGTAGAAATCTGGATTTCACGGATTCTGCCGAGTTTTTTCGTATATAATTGAGCTTTTTTATGCACACTTGATAAATTGACTGTCAATAGAGAACATTTGTACTTATGCACAAATTGTGAATAAGCTGTTTGTAACTTGCCTGAAAACACCCATTTACCTACATATTGTAGCCATGATACTGGAAAACTATGTGCATAACTTTTAATTGTCCTGTGGATAATGTGGAAAACCCTGTTGATAGTTGATATTACAATTCTTTTTATGTGTACAACTTTGTGGAAACAATTATTTCGTAAATAGGGATTGACCTAGATATAGAAAAAGAAAAACCGTATACAAAAGTATACGGTCAGTTGCTCACTTGTTCAAGCTGTTCTTGTATTTCGAGCCATGCAGCCATTTTGTCTTCCTGCTGCGCTTTCAGTTCTTCTAATTGATTTTGCAGAGGCAATACCCGTTCGTGGTCTTGAAAGACTTCCGGCAGGCACAGCTGCTCTTCAATTTCAGCGATTTGTGCATCGAGCTTTTCCATTTCCTGCTCTGCTTCGTCGTTTTGGCGAAGAAGTTGGCGTTCCAATTTTTTGGCGCCTTTGTCGATTTGCGATGTGGCAGCTGCTGGAGCTGATTTCACAGTCGTTGTAGATTGCTCGGCATCAAGTGCGGCCAGTTCTTCGATCTCCAGCTTTTTCTCGACGTAATAATCGTAGTTTCCGAGGTATTCCGTTGCGCCATCTTGAGTCAATTCAATGACTTTCGTGCCGATGCGGTTCATGAAGTAGCGGTCATGGGACACGAAAAGAATAGTGCCCGGGTAATCAATCAATGCATTTTCCAACACTTCTTTGCTATCGAGGTCCAAGTGGTTGGTCGGCTCATCGAGCAGCAGGACATTGGCTTTTTGCATCATCAATTTCGCAAGGGCGACACGCGCTTTTTCGCCGCCGGACAATGTCGAAATCGGTTTTAGGACATCGTCTCCTGAAAAGAGGAAGCGTCCGAGAATGCTGCGGATTTCTTTCTCATTGATCAGCGGATATTCATCCCATAATTCGTTCAATAATAATTTATTGCCTTTTAAATTGGCTTGTTCCTGGTCGTAATAGCCGAACTGGATGCCTGCACCGTAATGAATGTCGCCAGCGAGGGGTTTCAGTTCTTTCATAATGGTCTTAAGGAGCGTCGATTTACCGACGCCGTTCGGTCCGACAAGCGCCATGCTTTCCTGGCGGTAGAGCTTCAAGAAGATGTCTTTTGCAACAGGCTCGCCGCTATAACCAATTGCGAGCGAATTGACGGTCAACACATCATTGCCGCTTTGTTTGTCGATGGTGAAGCCGAAGCGCGCCGATTTTTCGCTGCCGTCCGGTGCTCCCATCCAATCGGTTTTTTCCAAGATCTTGCGTCGACTTTGCGCCATTTTGGTCGTCGATGCCCGCACTAAATTGCGCTGGACATAATCTTCGAGCTTGGCTTTTTCACCTTGCTGTTTTTCATATTGTTTCATATCGAGTTCGTATTGCTTCGCTTTCTCATCAAGATAGCGGCTGTAGTTGCCCGTGTATTTCTTCACGCGATGGCGAGACACTTCATAGACGAGTGTAACAACTTGATCCAGGAAGTAGCGGTCATGCGAGACAATTAATAATGCACCTGGGTAATTCTTTAAATAGTTCTCTAACCAGCTCAGTGTTTCAATGTCGAGATGGTTGGTCGGCTCATCGAGGATTAAGAGCTGCGGCTTTGACAATAAAAGTTTCGCAAGCATGAGCCGCGTTTTCTGGCCACCGGACAAGGAGACGACTTTTTTATCGTAGTCGTCCGGGTAGAACTTCATGCCATGAAGGATCGCACGGGTATCGGCTTCGAATTGGTAGCCACCGGCATCTTTAAAATCATGCTGAAGCAAATCATATTCTTTCATGACTTTGTCATATAAATCGGCATCGTCATGGACTGCCTGCTCTGCCATTTGCGCTTCGAGACGGCGAAGCTGTGTTTCCTGTTCACGGAAATGCGTGAAAATCGTCATCATTTCATCCCACACCGTCGCGTCGGATTCAAGGTCGGTTTGTTGTTCCAAATAGCCGATGGTCAATTCCTTCGGCATGATGATGTCGCCGCTGTCATAAGACATTTCACCGGATATGATTTTTAAAAGGGTTGATTTGCCCGCGCCGTTGCGGCCTACTAATGCAACGCGGTCGCGGTGTTGGACTTCGAGTTTGACGCCTGAGAGGATCTCATCTGCGCCGAACGATTTATGGACTTGGTTTACTTGAAGTACTATCATGCGGGTCACCTCTATTCTACTTTTAGTGTAGCCCATAGGGCGGTTGTCCGCAATCAAGCCAGCTTTACATATGGAGGTTCATCATGTAAGATAGTATCGATTTGACAAGACCCCAGGAGGTAAACTTGCATGCTGCACGGACCATCGAAAATTCCGCAGGCGACGACGAAACGCCTGCCGTTATATTATCGTTTCATCCAGAATTTTGCGAATGCCGGACAGAAGCGGATTTCTTCCCAGGAATTGAGTGAAGTGATGAAAATCGATTCCGCCACCATTCGCCGCGACTTTTCTTATCTCGGTGCTTTTGGCAAAAAAGGCTATGGCTATGATGTCCAAGGCCTGCTTGAGTTTTTCCGTAAGACCTTGGACCAAGATGAAGCGACAAATGTGGCATTAATCGGTGTCGGCCACCTTGGCAGTGCATTCCTCAAATATAATTTTCAACGCAACCATAATACGAAAATCGTGTTGGCGTTTGATACGAACGTTCCGATTGAAGGTGAACGGATCAGCGGCATCGATACGTTCCATCCCGATCGCATTGAAGAAAAAATAGCGGAATATGGCATTGAAGTGGTTATCTTGACCGTACCATCGAGATCGGCTCAGGAAGTGACAGACCGTCTTGCAAAAATGGACATTAAAGGTATATTAAACTTTACGCCGGTGCGCATTGCCGTGCCCGATCATATCCGTGTGCAGACAATCGACTTGTCTGTTGAACTGCAGACGCTGATCTATCAGATCAAGCATAACTGACTTAAAACCTTCACATTTGAAAGGGTTCTTGAAATAGCCAAAAGGGCTTGAATGATGTAGAATAAAGCCATAATACAGGAGGTGCCTCGTATGCCAGGTCCAATGAGTATCATCATTATCGGTGTAATTGCCTTGCTTGTTTTCGGTCCTAAAAAATTGCCGGAACTAGGGAAAGCATTTGGTTCGTCTTTGCGTGAGTTCAAAAATGCTACAAAAGGACTTGTAGATGATGACGACGACGATAAAGTAGATTTGAAGAAGAAAGATGAGCAAAAGGAAATACGTTAGGATGTTTGTCCGATGACTGAAAAAGACATGACGTTAATTGAACATATAGGTGAATTGAGAAAACGGCTGACCATTATAGTCGTTTTCTTTGTGTTAGCGCTAATTGGCAGTTTTTTTATTGCCCAGCCGTTGATTGAGTATCTGCAATATACGGAAGAAGCAAGAAATCTGACCTTGAATGCGTTTAAAATTACCGATCCATTGAAGATTTTTATGCAAGTAACGATGATTTTAGCTTTGATCATCACCTCGCCATTAATCATGTACCAATTCTGGGCGTTTATCAGCCCAGGTCTGTTGGATAAAGAACGGAGAGCCACATTAAGCTATATTCCGTTTTCTGTGTTGTTGTTCTTGGGAGGAATCGCTTTTGCGTATTTGATCTTGTTTCCGTACGTTATCGGATTCATGCTCAATATCTCAGACAATATGAATATCCAGGAAACGATCGGCATTAATGAGTATTTCCAATTCCTGTTCCAGATCACATTGCCATTCGGCTTGATTTTTCAGTTGCCGGTGCTGATGCTGTTTCTAACAAGACTCGGCATCATTACACCGATGCTGATGACAAAGTACCGCAAGTTTTCGTACCTTGGTTTGGTGATTATCGCAGCGTTTATCACACCGCCGGACATCGTCTCGCATATGATTGTAACGCTGCCATTGATCATCCTGTATGAATTCAGTGTGTTGATCGCCAAAGTCGGCTACCGTAAGTTTTTGAAAGCGGAGCAGCAACAAATGATTGAAGAACAAGAAAGCCTTCCACCGAATTAAATCGGGGAAGGCTTTTTTGCGCTTATTATTGAAGTTTCTCTAATTCTTTCAAAAATCCTTGAATCTTATCCATATTCAGCTGAATGGCCATAACATAGCCGTTTAACAAAATATGCGCGATGATCGGGGTGATGATGCGTTTTGTCTTTTGGTACAGAAACGCGAGCACAAGACCGGTAGTGAAATACAGAAGCAAATGCGTCATTTCCATGTGGACAAGTCCGAAGGCCAATGCACTAACTGCAGTAGCAAGCCAGAAATTTGTCGTCTGGATCAGTGAGCCAAAGACAACGCGGCGGAAAACAAGTTCCTCCAAGACCGGTCCGAAAACGACAATAGCGAGCACAGTGAGCGGCACGACTTCAGCGACGCTGACAAGCGCCATCGTGTTTTCAGAACCGGGATCGATGCCAATCGCCATTTCAATGATTGCAGCAAGTGACTGACCAACCAGAAGCAATAGGAATCCGAGGATGCCCCAAACAAACGCCATGGGCAAGCTCGTTTTTTTGCCTTTCCAAATATCGAAAAAGCGCTTGTCCCGGAGTACGAGGATCAACGTGACAATAAAACCGATGCCCATCGAGAAAACGATGAGCCAGCCGGAAGTGGTGATGCGGGCCGTTGCATCATCCAGTCCTTGGCCTTGGAAATAATTCAACGTCGGAGCGATGAATAGAATGGGGGCTAATTGTATCACCATAAAGATCAATAGGACATAAAGCGGCGTTTTTTTTGTTTTGCGTTTGGCGGAAACGCTCAGTTTGCTTTTGCCGTTGCGGCTTGTATCGGTATGCGCTTTTAATTTCAGTTTCATTTCAGGTAGATTCCTTTCGTTATTGCGTGTTCCTTCTATTGTAGAACTTTCCTTCTGCGACCGCAAAGGTTAAAAAAAAGAGAATGTT
>JBFEIJ010000095.1:0-8228 GCA_041553775.1 Planococcus sp. (in: firmicutes) | reverse complement strand
TCTTTACCATCAATTAAAGGAGGCTAATCACCCGACATTTCTTAAGTTGACGCGCATGGTCTTCGTGACCAACCAGCTTGGAGGATACCTACTTTCATCAAAGTGAGCTATCTGGGTCCACTTTCTATTCACACTAATTCTACTAATTTGATTACACCACTTACGGATCCAAAACACCAAGTGGCGAAGGTCAAAGATGTGCTCCTGCATCGCTACGCTGCTTCGTCGCAAAGCCAATACCCAAAGGAACTTCGGGCATTGGCTTTCCTGCGGAAGAACGGAGTGATGAGACCCCGCAGGAAGAGCATTGCCCGAAGCTTGCGAGGAGGAGACTCAGCGCTTCGTCCGTGGAAAGCGTCCGCTTGGTGTGTAGTATCCCGTGTAAATACCAGAAAATGATTGACTATTCTTTTGTCCACAAACAAACCCGCCAGGCAACAGCCTGACGGGTTTGTTTTTGTTTATTGGGCAGTGTAGCCGCCGTCTAGAACGACAGCTTGACCTGTTACGCCGGACGCTTTATCGCTCGACAAGAACATCGTGTAATCGGAAATTTCTTGCACGGACAATAAACGTTTTTGTGGCACCAACGGGTAAATGACTTCCTCGAGCACTTTGTCCAACGAGACATTGCGCGTTTTCGCCAAATCACTTAATTGATTGCGCACAAGCGGTGTATCTACATAACCCGGACACATGGCATTAACTGTAATGCCATGTTCCGCTCCTTCAAGTGCAGCAACTTTCGTTAAACCGATCACACCGTGTTTGGCGCTGTTATAAGCCGCTTTGCCAGCAAACCCGACCAGACCGTTGATCGAAGCCATGTTGATGATGCGTCCGTTTCCTTGCTTTTTCATAATCGGGAAAACATGTTTTGTCGCCACAAATGGTGCGACAAGCATGATTTTCACCAATAACTCAAATTTCTCAGTCGGAAATTCTTCAATTGGCGAAACAAATTGCATGCCTGCATTATTGATCAAAACATCCAATGACCCGTAAGTTTCAACCGTTTTCTTAATCGCTTGCTCAAGTTCTGTTTCGCTTGTCACATCGACCTTTAAGCCGATTGCTTCAAAGCCTTGATTTTTCAACTCGTCCGCAGCTTTTTCTACTGCTTCTTCGTTGATATCCGTCAACACGATCTTTGCGCCAGCTTTTGCGAAATCTGCACTGATTTCATAACCGATGCCGCTCGCGGCACCCGTTATGAACACTACTTTGTTTTCAACCATTTAAATGACCTCCACTGCTAATTAAATTCCAAGACCTAGTGAGAACAAGATGATTGCAATCGCCAAACCAAGTAGCGGAACAATGACTGTTACTGCACCAACTGCACCATATGCAGCTTTATGCGTTTCTCCACAAATCCCTTGAATCGTCGTTACGACGTAACCGTTATGCGGCAATGAATCCAATGCTCCTGAAGAAATAGCAATTGTACGGTGAAGAGCTTCTGTATTTACGCCCAAATCGATATAATGCGGAGCTAATAATGGCAAGGCGATTACTTGTCCGCCTGAAGCCGAACCAGTGATACCCGCAATTACACTTACTGCGATTGCGCCGCCGATTAACGGGCTTCCTGGAATGTTCGTCATTGCCTCAACAGCCGTTTGGAATGCTGGTACAGCTTTCGCTACGCCACCGAAACCGACAACAGCTGCTGTATTACCGATAGCGATCAATGCGCCAATCGTTCCATCAGTCAACGCTTTGCCGATATCTTGGAAATGTTTTCTGTTTAATAGGTAAGTTGTTAAAACACCGCCAAGCAATGCGATTACTAATGCAGATGTTTTCAATGAATCATGGAAGATGTATGAAATTCCAAGAACTACTAATAACGGGATAAGGCCCATGATTGGGTTCGGAAGATTACGCTCCGGAACCACTGGATCTGTTTTACGCGATTCGAAACGTTCGCCTTTGTTTACAGCTTTTGCGATCATGCGTTTTAACCACCAGTAGCCAAATGACGCCATGAAGATGGCAACAATGATACTAACTTCCCAACCAGCGTACGGGCTTGTGTTTAAGTATTCAATCGGGATCCAGTTCTGGATTTCCGGAGAACCTGCTGAAGTCATCGTGAATGTTACTGAACCAAATGCCAATGTCGCTGGAATGAAGCGACGTGGAAGATCTGCTTGTTTGAACAAGCTAAGTGCCATTGGGTAAACCGAGAATGCCACAACGAACAAACTTACTCCACCATATGTCAACACGGCACAGGCAATGACAATCGCCAGTACTGCGCGCTTGATGCCAAATTTGCCAACTAGCCAGCGCGACACGCTGTCTGCTGCTCCCGTGTCTTCCATTAATTTACCGAAAATCGCTCCAAGTAGGAACATCGGGAACCAAGCTGTGATAAAGCTTGAAAAACCAGTCATGTAATTTCCTAAAAAGTTTACTTCTCCTTCTCCGACCATTTGCGGAAACAATGGTACGCTGCTGAACAATGCAACGACCAATGCACTTAATGGTCCTGCAATTAGTAAGTTAGTGCCTCTCATTGTCAAATAAATGAGTAACGCTAAACCTCCAACCAAACCGATCATACTTAACATTCTTTTTTCCCCCTTTGATTTTGCTTGCCGCTGAAACAGCCGACACGATCCTCACCATCTTCGCGCCTCTCTAAAGTGAAAGCGCTTACTGATTGTTTATAAAAAAAATCCAAATATTTGTCACAATATTTAGTCGCGAGCGGCTTTTTTTAGTGTACACTGCCCCTTGTGATAGGTAAAATGAATAAAAACTATAGATTCTATAACTAAAAGTTATAAGTCAGGAGCAAAATAATGGACATTCGCCAACTTAAATACTTTATCGAAGTCGCCAAACACAATAGTTTTACAAAAGCCGCATTGGCGCTCCATGTTACCCAGCCAACTTTGAGTAAAATGGTTAAGAACTTAGAAGATGAAATGGACGTCGTATTATTTGATCGGTCCGCTCGTCAAATCATCTTGACGGACGCAGGCGAAGTCGTATTTGAACAAGCCAATAAAATCGTCCATAGCTTGGATGATTTATCCGCTTCATTATATGACGTCATGCACTTGAAAAAAGGAAAGATTAAAATTGGCTTGCCGCCTGTCATTAGCACGCTCTTTTTCCCGACAATCATTGCTGAATTTCAGCAAGCCTATCCAGACGTCACCATTGAAATTGCCGAATACGGCGCACGCAAGGTTGAACAAAAAGTACTTGAAGGCGAAGTAGATTTAGGCTTCGTCATGTTGCCCGTCGACGCTGATAAATTTGATGTGGAACCTTTTGTGGAGCAGGAAATCAAATTACTGGTTCATGAAACACATCCACTCGCAAATCAGGACGTGGTCGACTTGATAGATTTTAAAGACGACTCTTTTCTTCTATTAAGTAAAGAATTTACATTAAACGGCAAAACGATTGATTTTTGCATGAGCGAAGGCTTTAAGCCGAAAATCGCTTATGAGAGTTCTCAATGGGATTTTATCGTGGGCATGGTCGAAAAAAACCTTGGCGTTACGCTAATGCCTAAATTGATTTGTGATCGCGTTAAAGACGGTCCGTTTAAAACCTTATCGCTTAGCCACACGTTTCCTTGGCGATTGGGTATCATCATGGCGAAAAACCGGTATGTTCCTTATATCTCCCGTTCGTTTATTTCGCTTGTCAAAGACTTGCCAAAAGTCTGATGCGCCACACTTTCTCCTTATTTCCAAAGGAAATTGATTGACTTCTTTGTTTCTGGTTGACAAACGTTCTCAATACCTTTAAATTGATATTGAGAATCATTTTCATTTGATTCTAAACACATTTTAAAGGAGAGACACTCATGAAGAAAATGTTATTCGCTGCATTGCTTTTAATGCTTCTAGTATTATCGGCTTGCGGAAACGAAGAATCATCAGAAGGTGATTCACCTAAAGAATCAGATGGCAACGAAGTGAAATTATATACAGCTCGTCATTATGATGTAGATGACCAGCTTTACAAACAATTCGAAGAAGAAACAGGCATTAAGGTTAACGTAATCAAAGGTGACGCTGATGAACTACTTGAGCGCATCAAACGTGAAGGCGATGCTACGAAAGCGGATCTTTTCCTTACTGCTGATGCAGGACGTTTGTTCCGTGCGAAAGACGACGGTTTGTTCCAGACAGTTTCAAGTGATGTATTGGATGAACAAATTCCTGAGAACTTCCAAGATGAAGACCAAATGTGGTACGGCTTGACGAAGCGTGCGCGCGTGATCGCTTACAACAAAGAAAACGTAACACCAGAAGAATTATCGACATATGAAGCATTGACTGAAGACGAATGGAATGGCCGTGTATTGATCCGCAGCTCTGAAAACATTTATAATCAATCATTATTGGCTTCATTCATCGAAATCGAAGGTGAAGAAAAAGCGAAAGAATGGGCAGCGGGAATGGTTAATAATTTCGCTCGCGATCCTGAAGGCGGAGACCGCGACCAAGCAAAAGCGATCGCAGCTGGTATTGGCGATATCGCAATCATGAACACATATTATATGGGTCAAATGCTTAACTCTGAAGATCCTGAAGAAGTAAAAGTTGCTGAAGGACTTGGCATCTTCTTCCCGAACCAAGATACTACTGGTACACATGTAAACGTCAGCGGTGCTGGCGTGATCAAAACATCTGCAAACAAAGAAAACGCAATTAAATTGCTTGAGTTCCTATCTGCTCCTGAAGCACAAGGTCAATTTGCAGAAGCAAACTATGAGTACCCTGTAAACGAAGCTGTTGAACCAACGGAATTGCTGAAATCATGGGGCGAATTCAAAGAGCAGGACATTTCATTGTCAGCTCTTGGAACAAACAACTCTAAAGCAATTTTAATCTTCAACGAAGTCGGCTGGAAATAACAACCTGAATTCCCCCGTGTTGCGGCCCTCGCAGCACGGGATTTCTTGCGATTGTAATAGAGAGGTGTTTGGAAGATGCAAAGAAGTTTAAAAAATATTAATGTGTGGACATTTTCAGCAGTCCTTATCATGGCGCTGTTGTTTTTGCCCAACTTGACAATTGTTGGGGGGATTTTTACTCCAACAAATGAAAATTGGGCGCACATGAAGGAACACGTTCTTTGGTCCTTTGTATCCACCTCTCTAATTATGGTTGTAGCTACTGCTATTTTAACCATTTCAATCGGTTTGAGTCTGGCATGGCTGATTGCCCAATATCAATTCCCTTTACGAAATTTTTTGAAATGGGCTTTGATTTTGCCTCTCTCCATCCCGCCTTTTATCGGCGCATATACGTATCATGGAATCGTCAATTATACCGGCGTTATTCAAACAACGTTGCGCGAACGATTCGGGATGGACGTGAACCCCTCGTATTTTGACATCATGAATTTGCCGGGTGCCATTTTCATCTATACAATCTTTTTGTATCCGTACGTTTATACGATTACCCGAATTTTCTTATCCCAGCAATCCGCTTCGCTAATCGAGACGTCACGCGTTCTTGGAAAAGGCCCATGGGGAACGTTCTTCCGGGTAGTGTTGCCGATCTCCCGCGTTTCCATTATTGGCGGCGCAAGCCTCGTCGTACTCGAAGTGTTGAATGATTATGGGGTTGTGAAATATTACGGCATTCAAACATTTACAACGGCAATATTCCAAACTTGGTTCGGCCTTGGGGACATTGAGTCCGCCATCAAATTAGCCGCTTCACTTATGGGCTTTGTGATTTTAGTGTTAATGATTGAGAAATTGCTGCGCGGACGACGTCAATACAGCTATTCAACAACCAAGGTGCGTCCATTGCCATTGATTCCATTGACAGGCTGGAAAGCAGCAACTGCAACCGGGTTTGGCCTGTTGATCATGGCTCTTGGATTTTTCATCCCGGTCATTCAATTGATCGACTGGACGATTTTGACTTTCGGAACAATCCCGATGGAAGAATTCATGCTTTATGTGAAAAATTCCGTGACCGTTGCTGGTATCGCAGCTACTGTTATCATCGTCTTTGCCTTGATTGTCGGTAATTTTGGACGCTTGGTTCACGGTAAAATGGCCAAACTATTGCCGCGACTGAGCATACTGGGTTATTCCATACCCGGTGCAGTCATTGCAGTAGCGGTGGTAACCGCTTTTATCGGCCTTGATCGGACGCTTGCTCCTCTTTACCAAGCCCTTGGATTTGACACGACTTTAGTATTGAGTGTAAGTTTAATCATGTTAATATCCGCTTACATCATTCGTTTTTTTGCTATCGGCTATAATTCGATCGAGTCCGGATATGACAAAATTGGCACTAACTTCCGCGACGCTTCACGGCTTCTCGGAATGGGCATCACGAAGACATTCTTTAAAGTGGATGTGCCTATGTTAAAAGGTGCTATCATCAGTGGATTTATCATCGTTTTCATTGATATTTTAAAAGAAATACCGCTGACATTGATTTTACGGCCATTCAATTTTGATACATTATCAACAAAAGTTTTCCAATACGCTAGTGATGAAAAAATTATGGAAGCTTCCCAAGCTTCATTGCTTATAATCGGAATCAGCGCACTTTCCATCATCGTTTTTTATAAATTCATCGAAAAGGAGCCAAAATAATATGTTTATTTCCATCGATAACGTTTGTTTCTCCTATTCCAACACAAAAACTGCAGCTTTGAATAAATTTTCCATGAATATCGAACAAGGTGAGGTTATTTCGATTCTTGGGCCAAGCGGCAGCGGTAAAAGTACGGTACTCCGCTTGCTAGCTGGATTGGAAAAACCGGAAGATGGTTCTTTCAACATTCAAGACACTGTCATTTTTGACGAAAAGAAATTTCTGCAGCCTGAAAAACGCGGCATCGGCATGGTATTCCAGGACTACGCTTTGTTTCCACACATGAGCGTTGCTGAAAACATCATGTTCGGTCTATTCCGATTTAAAAAAGCGGCAAAACAGGAACGATTGCAGGAAGTATTGGAATTGGTCGAACTTGAAGAATTTGCAGACCGCTACCCGTATCAATTGAGCGGCGGTCAGCAACAGCGTGTTGCGATTGCCCGTGCCATTGCGCCGAAACCTCACCTGATCTTATTGGATGAACCTTTCAGTAATTTGGATTCCGAGCTGCAAGGAAAAATCCGCAAAGATTTGCGTGACATTCTTAAAAAAGCCAATATCACTTCCGTCTTCGTGACTCATGATGAAAACGATGCACACGCAATTGCTGACCGCATCGTCAAATTGAAGAACGGTAAGATCGAAGTCATTGGCCGTCCATGCGATATCTTGAACATCAACCGCCAAGCTGTCGTTGAAGCAGTGGCATTGGTCGAGCAACGTGACATGTTATCGGTGTAAAACCCAGTCAGATATCTCTTTCTAACAGGATTAACTTTCTGTTAATCGGGAATTTAATAGCAACACGTCTATTAAACGGAGGAACTGCAAATGGATAAAAAAAACGTATTTCTTGCATGCGCTTCTTGTGCTGGTGCTTTTCTGCTGGTGAATTACATTAAAAAACGTGGAAAGAAATTCTGGATCTATCCGGATCATGACATGCAATTCAGTCAAGATTCCGATCGGAAAGAAAGCCCTAACGCTGTTTATGATCACGCCGAAAGAGGACTGACCGAATTGGATTCATCCCATCGCTCGGAATGGGTATCGATGGGTTACCCGGCGACCTACCATGACTTGGACGAAGACAGTAAACCTTATAAAAACTAGAACGCAAAAAGCTGACGAGATTTCATATCTCGCCAGCTTTTTTTATATGATAAATATACTCTGCTACTCTTTTAAAATTTCGGTCGTTCCTGTAATATCAATGCCGTTCAATGCCTGGGTGGCCAATTGGTCTGCTTCCGCATTGTTTTTTCTTGGCACCAGTTCATAAGCGGCATCAATGCCGAGATCTTTCATTTTGTCATCAATGCGGTCTGCCCATTTTGCTAAATTCACTTCAATGACTGGCCAATCCCCGTCCATTTGATTGATCACCACTTTTGAATCTCCAATGAACTTAACCGGTATGTCATGAACATTTAGCATATCAAGTTCCTGCAGGCTTAAATACAGCGCGGCGTACTCGGCTTCGTTATTGGAAAACAGTTCTGCCGAGGCAGCGTTGCTTCTTAGCCGATACGACTTCCCGCTTTGTTCATAATAGATGACGCAGCCAAGTCCTGAAGCACTCGTGCCTGGATTAAAGCCGCCGTCAAAATAGACTGTGATGTTATG
>JBFEIJ010000094.1:0-8494 GCA_041553775.1 Planococcus sp. (in: firmicutes) | reverse complement strand
TCAAGTGTCTGTTCTTGCTCAGCCAAACGAACTTTCAATACGCGTTCCAAAATATTCATGCTGACGACACGGCCGTCGCCATCTGGCGTGCCAACGCGGCTGCCAACATCCGGCATTTCTTTCTTCGCTGTTTCGTACTCATCGTTTTCGTATTTCAAGCAGCACATGAGTCGTCCGCACAAGCCTGAAATTTTCGACGGGTTCAGCGATAAATTCTGGTCCTTCGCCATTTTGATCGACACCGGCTCAAAATCTCCAAGGAATGTTGAACAGCAAAGCATGCGTCCACAAGGTCCGATGCCACCGAGCATTTTCGCTTCATCGCGTACACCGATTTGACGAAGTTCGATGCGCGTCCGGAAAATCGATGCCAAGTCTTTTACTAAATTGCGGAAATCGACGCGCCCTTCAGCCGTAAAATAAAAGACGACTTTATTGCGATCGAATGTATATTCCACATCGACGAGCTTCATGTCGAGCTTATGCTCTTCAATCTTATCCGTGCCCATTTCAAAAGCACGTCCCGCTTCTAAGCGGTTTTCTTCCACTTGCTGGCGGTCGCGATCGCTCGCCACCCGCACCACTTGTTTAAGCGGCAGCACAACATCGTTTTCCTCGACCGCTTTTACGGGTACCACAACTTTGCCATATTCTACTCCCCGAGCGGTTTCTACGATGACGTAATCATCTTTTTCAATCGTAAATTCACCTGGGTCAAAATAATATATTTTACCCGCTTTTTTAAAGCGGACACCTATAACATTATACACTCGCTTACCCCTCCTGCAGATTCAGCACCAATTGCTCCATCAGCAGCGTTCGATTCATATTGCGCGGCAATTGCTGTTTGGACCATAAAATGGCTTGCAATTGCTTCGACAATACCGCAAAAGAACGCTGAAGCGCCATCTGCTTCCAAGTTTGTTCCATATCCGGATACGTTCGAGCGGTTTCAAGATCCGCTTTTGCCGAAGCGATGTCCCGATATGCAAATAATAACATGTCCAGCCCTCTTTCGGCATCTTCTTTTTCCTTGAACAGCGGTAGCCATTCCGACTGCAATAACAAAAGAGCTTCATGGACGTTGCCGTTGACAACTTCCACTAATTTTAACACAGTTTTGCGCTGTTGGATGAATGCTTCGTCCGCACTTAACTCAATTGCTTCATCGACGCTCTGTGTCAGCATGCTGACCGTCGCTGCCATGGAACCTGTCATACCGCCTTCAAGCAATTGCTCGATCAATTTCGACCGTGATAACGGTTGGAACGATACCAATTGGCAGCGTGAACGAATCGTCGACATAATAGCATTGACCCGTTCTGTTAGTAGAATTGCCGTCACATTAAATTCCGGCTCCTCTAAAAATTTCAGCAATGCGTTAGCAGAAGCGTTGTTCATTCGGTCAGCTTCTTCAATCACATATATTTTGCGGCCTGAACTAAAGCCTGTTTTATTCATGTTGTAAATCAATTCACGGATTTGGTCGATTTTGATGTTTTGGCCATCCGGTTTGATAAAGACGATGTTCGGGTGATTCCCGCTATTGTATAAGCGGCAACTCCGACATGTTTCACATGGAACATTTTGCGAAGGTGTTTCGCACAGCAAAAGCTTAACGAAAAAATGCGTAATTTCGGTTACACCAGAGCCGGTGGGGCCTTCAAAAAGATACGCGTGTGCAAGGCGATCTTTCTCAAAAGCGCCTTGCAGCCTTTTCATGACAACGGGTTGAATTTCTTCCAGTTCTAGAATTGTTTTTTGCATAATGTCACCTACATTCTTACTTTGTAAAAAACCCCGTGTTCCAAATGGAGCACGGGATTGTCATTTACCAGGTTATCGCTATACTAGCATGGTTTAGAAATGGTGGAATTGTTCGATTGGCAGAACAAAAATTGTTGCACCGCCAACTTCCACTTCTACTGGATACGGAATATATGAATCAGCATTGCCGCCCATTGGAGAAACTGGTGCTACCATCTGCTCGCGCGCACGGCAATTATCACGGATCAAATCCATCAATTTCGGTACAAGGCCGTCATCTATACCGATGAGGAAAGTCGTATTGCCTGAGCGTAAAAACCCTCCTGTACTGGCAAGCTTAGTAGCCCGGAAATCATTTTTCGTTAACGCATTGGATAAACGGTTGCTATCTTGATCCTGCACAACAGCTACGACGAGTTTCATCAGCACTCACTCCCTTTAGAAATGTTTTCTATTTTCTCCATTATAACACGAACAAATGCCAACGCTGCATATCTTTCCAGCGTGTATTTAGTTCTTCTGGCCTTCAATAAAATTCGTGACAATGGCAAGGGCGTCCGCTAATACGGTCGCGATGTTTTTGCTGGCATCAATAACTTGAATGCGTTCCGGATATTGGTTAACGAGCAATTGATAGCCTTCCCTTACAGCTTCGTGGAATTTCATCGATTCCACATCCAACCGGTTGACTTCACGCCCTGCATCTTTTTCAATTCGGGCAAGTCCCACTTGCGGTTCCACATCAAAATACAAAGTTAAATCCGGCATGTGATCATCAATCGCGAATTTATTGATTGCGTAGATCTCCTCAATTCCAATGCCTCGTGCATATCCTTGATACGCTAAGCTACTGTCGATAAAACGGTCGCATAAAACGATTTTTCCAGCATCTAAAGCTGGGATGACTTTCTCGACCAGGTGTTGCCTCCGTGCTGCTGCATATAGGAGCGCTTCGGTGCGCGGGTCCATGCTTGAATTATTCCGGTCCAAAATAACTTGGCGAATCTGTTCAGCAATTTCAATGCCGCCCGGCTCTCGCGTACAGACGATTTGATGTCCTTGCTGTTCGAGAATGTCTGCCATCAACTTTAAAATACTCGTTTTGCCGGAGCCTTCTCCGCCTTCTAATGTAATCAAATAACTCATTCTGTATCCACCTATTCCCCTGTTGTTCTAAGCTACTTCAACTATACAGCAAATGTTGTTTTTTTTCGCCCGCGTTCTATACAAAACAGCTTATTCTTCGTCTTCTCGGACTTGATAAGCTTCATTATAGAGAATAAGCTGGGAGTCGATTTCTTGTTCCTCGCTTTTGCGTTTGACGTACTCGTATTGCCCTTTATTGTCTTGTTCACGCGCTTTGACATTGTCTTTTAACGCGATGAGCAGGATGTGTTTGATTTCGGATTTAATCTTGGCTTCATAAATTGGGAACAAAATTTCAATACGGTTTTCCATATTGCGCGTCATCATATCAGCAGAAGATAAAAACGTCTTCTCTTTGCCGTTTTGATAGAAATAATAGACCCTGCTATGTTCAAGCAGACGGCCCACAATACTGCGCACTCGGATATTGTCGCTGACTCCTTTGATGCCTGGGCGCAAACAGCAAATTCCCCGGACAATCAAATCAATTTGCACACCTGCAATCGAAGCTTCATACAAACGTTTGATCAATGTTTTATCGGTCAATGAATTCATCTTCGCGATGATGCGGCCATTGCCATATTTTTTTTGGCAGTCGATTTCTTCGCCGATCAGGCGCATGAAATCTTGGCGTATTGTGAATGGTGCGACCGATAAATGATGAAACTCCGGCGTCTCGGTATAGCCGCTTAAATAATTGAAGAAGTTGGTAGCGTCGACTCCAAACTCTTTTTTCGCAGTGAATAAGCTCATATCGGTATAGATTTTCGCGGTTTGGTCGTTGTAATTACCCGTGCCAAGGTGAACAAAACGCTCGATTTTATCGTTTTTCTTGCGCACCACCAACGTGATTTTGCTATGCGTCTTCAAGTGTTTCATGCCATAAATCACGTGACAGCCTGCCTGTTCAAGCTCTCTAGCCCAGTGGACGTTGTTCTCTTCATCAAAACGGGCTTTCAACTCCACAAGCACCATTACTTGCTTACCGTTCTCCGCCGCCCGCTTCAAAGCCTTAATGATCGGGGAATCTCCGCTAACGCGGTATAAGGTTTGTTTGATGGCTAAGACATCTGGATCATCCGCAGCTTCCGCTATAAATTCAACGACCGGCTCAAACGATATGTAAGGGTGGTGGAGAAAAAGATCTTGCTCCATCACTTTATCGAAAATATTATCGTTCGATGCCAAATCATGAGAAGGCTGCGATATTCGGTTTTCATATACAAGCTTGCCATGTGCTTTCGCCATTTTCTTATAAAAATCGAATAATAAGGTCAAGTCAATCGGCCCTTCGGCTTCATAGACATCCGCATTGCTTATTTCCAGTTCTTCCATGAGATAAGCCAACGCTTTTTGATCCAAGCCTTCTCTTTGTACTTCCAGCCTTACTGCCGCGCCCCATTTCCGTTTCCGCAGCTCTTTTTCGATCTCTTTCAGCAAATCCCGCGCACCTTCCTCATGGATGGTCATATCCGCATTGCGTGTGATACGGAACACCGATACGGATAACACGGAAAAGCCATTGAATAACTTGCCGATAAAATGGCTAATGATAGCTTCTAGCAAAACAATGCGTTCTTTTCCGCTTTTCTCCCCAACTATCACCAGTCGATCCAATACAGCAGGCATTTGAACAATAGCGGACTTTATGCGGACTTCCGCTTCTTTGTCGTCATCCTTTAGTACAATCGCCAAATTGATACTTTTATTCAGCAACTTAGGAAATGACCGATGGGCTTCAATCGCCATAGGTGTCAGTACAGGGAAAATCTGTTCATCAAAATAAACTTCCACTTCTTTGAGTTCTTTGGGATTCAAGTCGGTAACCTTAAGAAAGCGGATGCCTTGCTCCTTTAATTGCGGAAGCAGTACATTCGTTAATTTCTCGTATTGCGCATCGACTAATTGATGTGTCTTATTCGCGATTTCCTTTAATTGATAGCGCGGGGTCATGCCCGCCTTGTTTTCCGGCTTGTTGAACCCAACCTTCACTTGATCTTGCAGTCCTGCCACACGGACCATGAAGAATTCATCCAGATTCGAACTAAAAATCGCTAAAAACTTCAACCGCTCAAGCAACGGATTCCGCTCATCAAGCGCTTCTTGCAGCACACGTTCATTGAACGCCAGCCAACTGAGCTCGCGGTTATTATAATAGGAAGGATCGTTCAAATCGATTGCCTGCTTATTGGTCGTACCCATAAATTCCACCACCTTTTATGTAAAGCCGTCTCCTCATTAGTTAAAACAGCTGGGGCGGCTAGTTTTTCTGGCTGAACGTTAATTCAATTGATTTTTTCAACTGTTTCTCCAAATGTTTTTTTTGCTTTTCGGCCTGGTATTGCTCCGGCGCCCAATCGTTATTGCAGAGAATATGGAACACCAAATCGTCTTTTTCAAGTTCAACTGAAATCGACTGGACTATGTCGCGTTTTGTAGCATTCAAACTATAGGCCAATTTGACAACCGAACCGAACAAGCTGTATTTCGCCAGCTCTTCTTTTTCAAACCAATCTTGGTAGAGCGCGGCGTTGCGCTTAAAGACTTCCTTGTTTTTGAACGAAGCGATCAACGCCACAATCAAGCGTTCTTTATGCAATAAACCATCAATTGTTCGATTGGCGAGCAGGTAAAACGTGTGCTGATGGCTTGCTTCTGCATCAATATAAGAACCAAGATTATACAAGGAACTGCCAAGCCGGATAAATTTTTCGTCTTTTTGACTGATTGACCGGATCCCGTGTTTTTCGAGTTCGTGTAAGATCATCATGGCGTTCGTGCTGACTTGTGCGGCATGCTTCACATTGATGTCATAGTCGATGGACAGCTCATAAAAGCTTTCTTCGACGACATTCGGGAAAATTGGCATTTCAAAATCTTTTGTCAGCAACTCATAAAATACGCCGTCCCGAAGCCCTTTGCGGCTTAATGCAAACACCTCTGCCTTGATGTACTCCATCAAATAGGAAAAGACTTCAATTGCGGGGATAATGATATCCGCACGGTCTTTGGACAGTCCTTCTACACGCTGAACTTCCGAGAAATCCAGCGACAACAGCATTTTATTGATGTGTTTCACGTTGTCCGCTGACATCTGATACTGATGAATTCCTGCGAGCGGATACTCCACAACTTCCTGGTGAACCTGTGCCATATTCCGTGCGCTTCCCCCGATACCGATAAGCGGAAGCTTTTTGTCTTTCAGCCAAGGCAATGTCTGGAACTGCTCTTTTAAAAACGTGCGCAGCTTTTTGAGCTCACTTTCAGTAGGTAAGCTTCCTTTAATAAATCGCCCTTTTAATGACAATGCACCGAATGGAAAACTGTAAAAATAGATTAATTTACGGTTCTCAAAAAAAGTCAGCTCTGTACTGCCTCCCCCGATATCCACAGTAATTCCGCTTTCAAACGGTGTCGAGTTGACGACCGCCAAAAAACCGTAATTCGCTTCTTCATACTCCGATAACACGCGAATATCAAAATCAGTTTCTTTTTTGACTCTTGCCACGATATCTTGCTGGTTATTGGCCTGTCGAACAGCCGCAGTCGCCACACATTTCACTTCTTCCAAATTATGATGCCTTGTTACTTCTTGGAAGCTTTTCAAGGTTTCCAAGAGCACATCGATTCCTGCGTCTTCCATACTCCCCGATTCCGATAAATAACTGCTTAGGCGAGCCACCGCTTTGACGTTTTCGGTTTCTGTCAGCCGTCCGCTTGTGTCGCGTGTGTAAATAACCAGCCGTATGGTATTCGAGCCAATATCGACGATTGCGTATTTATCCTGATCCATCATTGTCCCCACATCCTGCCCCGTTTAATTTCGATATACTGTACCATACCCGAATTTACAACTTTAGCGGTCTCCCGTCTTTAGCACGCAGATCAATTTGTCTTCCAGTCGATGCTCGCCTTGAATTTGAGCGCTTCCCGCTAAATAATCAGCCAAATTCCCTAATTTTTCGAAAGTCCATTTTTCCCCCGGCAGCACCAGTGGAATTCCAGGCGGATAAGGTACAACGGTTGTTGCTGAAATGCGTCCAAGGCCTTTTGTATACGGAATCCATTCGAACTCATCCTGATCGAATGTCGTAAACGCCAATTCCGGCGCACTAATTTTTGGTTGTTCCGGCACGATCATTCCGACCACTTTACGCTCTTTTAGCAACACAGCCCGTACCGCTTCTTTCACACGGTTCTCGACTTCAGCAAACGGATACGAATGCGTTTCTTTTAATAAAGGCAAGATGAGCAGCACTTGATACGGATCCGCTAGTTCCGCATGGATATCCATCGCTTCAAGCTGCTCTTTCAATTGAAATCCACTGTGATGCGCCACCCGCAGCATCAACTTTAACGGATCGTCAGCTTCATATACCTCAAGCTGGGGAATACTCGCCAAGCCGGCTATAAAGTTCGTTCGCTTTTCTAAAAAACTTTGCATATCGGACTTGGAATAATGTTCGATATAAGCCCGCGCATCGTCGAGTGATGCCATTATCAGATACGACGGACTGCTTGATTGCAGCATGCGCAAATATTTTTTGATTTTTTGGCTTGCGATTAATTTTCCTTGTACATGCAAGAACGATCCCATCGTCATGGCCGGCAAGGTCTTATGAGCTGACTGGACAACTGCATCAGCTCCGAGAGCAAGTGCCGATTCTGGAAACGGTGAACCCGCCACGAAATGTGCCCCATGCGCTTCATCGACCAATACCGGCATGTTCTTCTCGTGGCAGTATTGAATGATAGCGCCTAATTCGGATACAGCCCTCCCGTAATAATCAGGATGCGTCAGCACAAGGCCTTTCGCCTGCGGATAGGCTTCTACCGCTGCTTTTACATCTTCTAAGCGAAGAGAACCCGCTGTTAGGGAGTCGCTGTTCCATTCTGGCGCAAGATAGACAGGCTCGACGCCGGCCAATTCAAGCGCATGAAACACAGACTTATGCGAATTGCGCTGGATGAGAAGGGAGTCCCCTTTTTCGCATACCGCAAAAATCATCGCTAAATTACCGGTAGTCGAACCGTTGATTAAGAAAAAACTCTCTTTCGCCTTGTATGCTTTTGCCAAGAGTTTTTGCGCTTCGTCAATGGCTTCTTCGGGATAATGCAAATCATCCAGTCCTGAAAGTTCAGTAAAGTCGTAGGCCAGTGCGGACTTAACGTCATCCGGCAGCCCCGATAACTTGCCGTTCTTGTGCCCCGGTACGTGAAAAGAAATCGGATGCTGTTGCTGGAATTGAACCAAAGCATCTACTAATGGTCTTCGTGGTGTCATAGGTTTCATCCTTCTATTCGTAGTAATACGTTCATTATATCGAACCTGAACAGTTTCACATCATACTTACAGGAATTTCTCCATTTGTTGAGCTTGACGATTGTTGAACGCACAAAAAAACCGTTGCCCAAAGGGCAACGGCTTTCGTTCATTCATAGACCAGCGACGTCCTACTCTCACAGGGGGAACCCCCCAACTACCATTGGCGCAAAAGAGCTTAACTTCCGTGTTCGGGATGGGAACGGGTGTGGCCTCTTTGCCATCATCACTGGACTATTGTTTCATGAGTGCTTGCGC
>JBFEIJ010000093.1:0-8604 GCA_041553775.1 Planococcus sp. (in: firmicutes) | reverse complement strand
CACTGGATAGAATTGTTTCGTTGATCCTTTTTTCGATCCACTTTTTGAATGCATACAGAAAAACACCTCCAAATTGTCGTTAGTACTACATACGACGATGGGGGTGTTTTTTCCTTGTCTCATTTTATTGGGTCACTCTAATTCTCAACTGCTCTTTTTTTATGAACTTGTATTATATAGAAGAAACTCATTTTAAAAGGCATCATTTTATGCGATACAAGCGTAAATTAAATGCAAAAAGAAGAGCATTAGCGACCTTCTTTTTACGTTTAATTGATCTCGTAAAACTTCATAAATATCCGATTTCATTAATTCGATCATTAACGTATAATAATTAAAATACCCATTTAAAAAACATTTCAGTAAATAATTTGAAACAATTGGAGGCGGATGAGATAAAGTCGAAATTTGTATATGTAATAACTATTATCGTCGCAGCTGGACTCGTTTTTCTATGGATCCGCTGGAATGATTATCGCGTCAAAGAGTTGGTCGATGTGCTGGATGCTGGGGATATTGATGAAATTGCTTTTAGAAAGTTTCCGCTTGATGAGACAGAGCAATTTAATCAAATCGTTAACAACCCCGAATCGATTCAACAACTGGTCGAATTTTTTGATCAATACGAAGTCAAAAAAACCGGCATAAGAAACTTCACCTCACAATATCCCGATGAACAAGTCGTTTTCCAACTGGACTATACAGACGATCGAGTTGCCTTGCCTTCTCTAATCGAAAGAGACGTTGTTCTTGTCGGTGAAGAACAATACAAGATACTAAATGGTCCAATCGATTTTCAGTGGATTGACGAGTTTATCAATCAGACGCATTAAAAATACACCTTCAGCGCTGCCTCTCGGCGGTGCTTTTTCTCTTGCCTTACCAAATTTACGCAATTCCATTGATTGCTTTTCTAAACTGACCCCAACTCAGCTATGCGATTCTTCATTTGATTTCGCCAATTTAAGCTTTTTCGGTTCCACATAGATATTCCGTTTATGCCAGCGGAAATAAGGCGCATGTTCCGGCGTAACTGATACTTTTATTGTTTTACGAAGCCCGTAAATGGCGTGTTGGTCTTCAGGAATTCGGCTTGCAATATGCAGCTGCCCTCCCCCTGTAAATGCGATTAAACCTGCTGTAAACAAGGCCGCGTGATTCGCACATAATAATATGCCGTTATGCGGATCAAGACGTTCCTCATCCGTGCTGTCTTTCCAAGGTTTCGCATAGCTTGAAGTCAGTGCAGTGTCGATGGCAATTCCACAAAGCGGACATTCGTTTTGCCAAGCCTGTCGAAGGTTCGTACTGAATTGCTTTTTGCTGCGACGTACTTTTTCTTTGATTTCTAGCTCCATCTCAGCAATCATCGTCATAAGCGGGTTATGTGAGGATTTTTTTATCACTTCGATTGCCAATTCGAGTTGTTCTTCTTCCAGCGCAAAGAAATTCATACTCGTTATATACTCCAATAGTTTGAGTGCAAGTTCTTCATTGCACGGATATAAATAACCCGAATTACCGCTCGCATCTTCTTGAAAAGCTGCATATTTCAATGGCAATAAGGGTTGAATTGCATCAAAATATTCCCGAACCGGAAGTGGAAAATCCAGCTCGTGATAGGTTGCATCAGCAACAAACGCTTCGATTGAGCCGTCTTGAATGACATCGTTTCTGCATTCTTTAGTTATTAAACTGATAGCGACAATATGGCCTTTCACATAATGAAAAACGTGGTCCCCTTTTTTCAATTCCTTCATACGTTTCCATGAATGCGGTACCATGCCCGATTTATCTATTCGCGGCGTCCAAAGAATGCCAGCGCGTTGTTCTTCATAATACGTTTCTCCTTGCATGACGATAAAGCTGTTCATTAATGGCCTCCTGTTGATTCTTAGTTTTACTGTGTTACTATCTTTTTTTATTTTAACTCAATTTTCTTCGCTCTGCCCAATCTCGGGGTCGTATTTCTATTTTTAAACAAAATTAAACAACGCCTCATTTCTTTTTTGTCTAAATATAAATGAAAAGATATAATAGTATATGTGTTAATTATTAGAAGAGGTGAGAACGTTGAGAAGTGGAAACCCAAGTTTGAAAAGTGATTCATTTACAAAGTACAGCGGCGCTGCTACTGGAAAAACGATGACAATTCAAGGAACTGTCAATAAGACATTTATTTTATTATTGTTGCTATTGGCTACTTTCGTCTATTCCTGGAATCAATTCCAAAGCAATCCGGACAGCGCATTCCTGTTCATGATTGTTGGCGCAATCGGTGGTTTGGTTGTCGCATTGATCACAATCTTCATACCTAAAGCAGCACCATTTTCAGCTCCGATTTATGCGTTGCTAGAAGGCTTATTTGTGGGAGCGGTATCCGCTCAATACAATGCTCAATATGAAGGCATTGTTTTCCAAGCGGTGCTTTTGACGATCGGCGTATTGTTGAGTTTATTGTTCGCTTATAAATCCGGTTTGATTAAAGTGACGCAAAACTTCAGACTCGGCGTTGTTGCAGCTACCGGCGGTATTTTCATCGTCTACTTGATCTCATTTATCGGTGGATTTTTCGGCTTCAATATTCCCCATTTGCATGAAGCGACGCCGATTGGCATCGGCATTAGCGTGGTGATTGTCATTGTCGCAGCCTTGAATTTGGTGTTAGACTTCGACTTTATCGAAAACGCAGCCAATAAACGCGTGCCGAAGTATTTTGAATGGTACGGCGCATTCGGATTGCTTGTTACGTTAATCTGGTTATACCTTGAAATCTTGCGTCTATTATCTAAATTACGCAGCAGATAAGTAGAAAACGTCCTTTTTGGGCGTTTTTTTTGCATAAAAAAACTGCCACAGCGAATAATTTTCACAGTGACAGCTTCTATAATATAGTAAGATATATAAGTCCCTTTAGTCAGCTAATTGTTCATCGACACGATCCATCAGAATGTATTCCAATGATCCCATCAATCGATAACCTTCATCTGATTCGTCGATTGTAATTTGTGTTTCAAGTTCTGCTAATACATCGTTTAACTTAGCCATAACCGGCTGGAGTGCTTTTTGCGAGGCGCCGCTTATCACATGACTGTCGAGGAAATAATCCTTTAAACTAAGTGCTGTTACTGTATTTTGGTGTGCTTCAAGCAACAGTTTGCGCAATACATGCGCTTGTGGCAGCGTCAATGTTTCTTTTATGCCGTTGTACACAAGTTCTGCTTCATCTTCTATGAAAAAGAGCATCAATGTATTTTTAGGTGATAAGTCCATTATGTCTTCAGCGTATTTACTTGAAGTATATTCTACACCGTCCATTGTCATTTTTCGGTAAGCTTTTAATTTCAATAACTCTTCATTGCTGCTTAATTGAGCGAAATAATTTGAAAAACTGGCATTGAGTAACGCATCTTGATCCTCTTGTTCCGAATTAAGAACTAAAGCTTGGCATCCATTATGAAATGCGCAATTCGAGATATACAAGACTGCTCGATTGATTTGCATAGTGTTCAGGTGAAACAGTTTATTGGTGCAGTCTTTTTGAAATTCTAACGCATAGTGGAAATAGCTGGCCGCTTCACTGAATTTTTTTTGCAGATACAAAAGACAACCGAGTCGATATGAAGCAATCGGATTTTTGGGGTCGTAGCTTTGTATATTTTTTAAGACTTGTTCTGCATGCAACCGCTCATTTGCTAAGCTGGCATTTATGTTTGTTTCATAGCGCAATAAATGGCATATTAATTTGTTCTTTATATAAGTATAATAATCTACATAATCTTCATCCACTTTGCATAGTTCCGATAAATGCGTAAGCATCGCATCGTATATTTCAATTTTCGTAAAATTTAGATATTGCAAATCGCTTACATCATTTAAATGTAGCTCTTGTTCAAGTTCTTCTAATTCATCAAGACTTATATCACGATATCGCATTTTCTTCCTCCAATAAACGAAACACTATAATAGATAGGGCTTCACTTAATAAATAATTATAATAATCTTATAGTATAACAATATTATGGCATTAAAATGGAAATAAATAAGATAATTTTCACACGGATGACAAACTTACATCATTTTCATCATACCAATCATCTCTGTTATAAACAATACATCTTTTAAAATATATATTGAAAAATCTTTAGCACTCGACTTTACTTACACTCGGCTCTGCGCTAGACTGAATTTATCGGGAAGATCCCGACACAAAAACTGCATACGTTTTCTGCACTAGGGGTGCCCAATTATGGCTGAGATGCAAGCGCAAGCTTCGATCCCTTATAACTCGATCAGGTTAGGACCTGCGTGAGGAAGTGCGGCGCATTTCTGATTTATTTCCTTGTGGATTTGATAGATGAAATTGTGGCTGCATCTTCGCGGATGCAGTCTTTTTTGTGTACTTTTTTAGGAGGAATTGTAAATGGAAAATTCACAATGTGGTACAAGTCAGATCGTCGGTTTTCGCTTTTCGTTGCATCCGATGACAGGAGATTTCATTACTGTCATTAAAGGTGCGCTGCGTGAAACCGATACCTCGAATGTTTGGATGCACACGGATGATGTCTCGACCGTCATTCGCGGAAAACAAATACACGTATTCAATACTGCTAAATCGATTGCGCTTCATGCAGCGAAGACAGGTGTGCACGTGGCGATGTCTGGCACCTTTTCCGCGGGATGCCCTGGAGATTCTGCTGGCGACGCTTTTTTGGAATATGATGACACCTTATTGAACACAGACGAAACTAAACAATATGTATCTTCCCAATTCGCATTATACCCGATGAACAATCCGGATTATATGGCTCTCATTTACCGGGAAATCGAACGTGCCAAAAATCGGGGCGTCTTTAACGAATCCATGCATTACGCCAGTGGCATCCACGGTGACATTCATGATGTGTTCGCGTTTTACGAAGAGACATTCACCCATGCGCGTTCAATTGATAACACTCATTTGGTCATGACAATGTCTATGAGCATTAACAGCCCTTCTCACCGAGGTGACGATCATGCTTAAAGAGTGGAAATTAAAAGAGATTGTTTTGATGTCTTTGTTTGGAGTAGTGTTTGGGGTTGTTTATCTCCTATTTATTTATATTGGCAATATTTGGGCGGGGTTGATCGGCCCGATTGCTTATGAGTGGATGTTTGGTATTTGGTTTATCGTTTCGATTATTTCGATGTATATTATTCGGAAACCTGGTGCTGCCCTGCTCCCTGAAACCTTAGCGGCGTTGATTGAAGTATTGCTCGGCAATGCTGTTGGACCTCGTCTCATTTTATCCGGCATCGTCCAAGGGCTCGGTGCTGAAGCAGCTTTTGCGGCGACGCGCTACCGCCACTTTAATTTGGCGGTGTTAATGCTAGCTGGTGCCGGTTCTGCTGTGTTCAGTTTCATCTATGGGTATTTCATTTCTGGTTATGCTGCACTTGACCCTGCGCTAGTTGCATGGATGTTCACATTGCGTGTATTGAGCGGGATGATCATAGCGGGGATTGGCGGTAAATATATCGCCGATGGTTTGCTTGCAACCGGTTCACTTCGTGGATATGCGATTGCACGCAGCCATAAGGGTGATATGAATGCCTGAGGAAGTCATTCGATTATCGGAACTGTCTTTTCGATATCCGGAAAGCTGCACACCCGTCCTCGATGATATTTCTTTTTCTGTGCGAGCCGGAGAGCGCCTTGTAATCAGCGGACCAAGCGGTTGTGGGAAAAGCACCTTGTTGTATTTGCTTAACCGTTTGTACCCATTGAATTGTGATGGCATCGTCAGCGGTGGTTTATGGCTATTTGAAAAAAATTCAGTAGATTACGATCCGGGTGAGATCAACAAGCGAATTGCAACCGTATTTCAAGATCCTGACACCCAATTTTGCATGCCCACCGTCGAAGAGGAATTGGCATTCACACTCGAGAATTTAGGAGTGCCTTCAACCGACATGGAAGAGCGCATTGCTGACGTACTCGAAATAACGGCATTGACTTCTTTCAGGCATGTCAAAATCCACACCTTATCCGGTGGATTGAAACAACGTGTAGCAATCGCTTGTGCTTTGATTATGCAGCCGGATGTATTGCTGCTGGACGAACCATTGACTCATTTAGATCCACTTACTGCAAAAAACTTTGTAAAATGGTTGGATGATTTGCAACAAGCCCTCGACTTGACCATTATTGCCGTCGAGCACCGACTTGCATACTGGGATAAATTTTTCACTCGTGAAATCTGTCTCGATCAATTCGGACATTTAGTTGCTGACCGCGATCCAATTGTCGATCACCTCATCGACTATCCTAAACACAACGATACACGAAAACAAATCGAAGTCCTTCAAGTCAAGAATCTGGCTGTGACGATCGCAAATGAATGCCGCCTCTTGCCTTTGTCTTTCACATTGAACAGCGGCGAAGTCACAATTATTGCTGGGCCAAACGGCAGCGGCAAAACGACGCTGTTAAAAGCATTAGCGGGCATACTTCGGTCTTCCGGTTCGATTGAGTCGAGTTCACCGCTTGGCTATGTGCCACAGTCACCAGAGTTTATGTTTTTAACCCCTACTGTAGCGCAGGAATTGGCGTATGCCGAACGATCTTCACCAACAGAATTAGCGAATTTAATGAAACGCCTTGATCTTTTGGAAATTGCAGAGTCGCATCCATTTGCAGTTAGTCATGGTCAAAAACGACGCGTTGCAATCGGTGCAATGCTCGCAGAAAAGCGCAAAATCATGCTGATGGATGAACCTACTGCAGGACAAGATGCGCAGTCGCTCAATGAATTGTACAATTTGATCCGAGCTCAGGCTGTAGATGGGGCTGCCTTTCTGATTGTCACACACGATATGAATTTCGCTGCAGCTATTGCGGATTCTGTATTATTGTTGAAAGATGGTGCTTTAACAGGGAAATTTGCCGCTGCAGACATTTGGCGTCAGCAAGATGTATTGTTAGCGCATCAGCTATTGCCTCCGAAAGGAGAGATTCTTCATGAAGTGCTTATTACATGAGATGAATCCTTCAGTGAAATTCATCTTGGTTACATTATCGATGATCGTGCTGGCGTTCTTTTTCAACCCCATTACGCCGTTCCTTTTTTGTTGCGGCATCATCGTCTTGCAACTCGCCTTTAGCCGCATCAATTGGAAGTTCTGGATGCTTAGCATGTTGCCTTTTACGATTGCGGCATTCGGATACTTTTGGACCACACTCGTTTTTGGCAATTCTATAGGCGGCACCGTGATTTGGACGTCTTCTCTTTTTGCCGTTACTGATCAGCAATTGAACTTGGCTTTATCGCTGGCATTCCGAGTTTTAGCTTTTTCAATGTTGTCGCTCATGTTCGCTTTTACGACCGAACCAGTTAAATTTGTCTTGAGTCTGATGCAACAATTGAAACTTTCGCCTAAATTAGCCTATAGCGTTTTGGTAGGCTATCATTTTCTGCCACTCATAAAAGATGAATTTCTCCAGATTAAACAAGTTCACGAAATGAGAGCTCGGAAACCTTCTCCAAATAAATGGCACCGGCTTACTTCTATTTTCAAACTGCTGATTCCAACATTGGCCGGAGCTGTCCGAAAAGCTGAACGTGCCGCGTTTGCTATGGAAGCCCGAGGATTTACGGGGGAACCTCGCAAGTCCTACTTCCGTCCGATATCGATTCAGCGCAGTGACTTTTGGTTGTCGTCATTAGTTACTTTGCTATTAATCTGTAGTTGCACGATAGGGGCTGTATGGAGTAACTAAACGGACGGTCCTACTTTTAGGACCGTTTTTTTGTGAATTGCGATTTCTTTTATTTGTCGACGGTTTTATTTTGAATTCATTTACCTTATGTAGTTTTGTACATTTATTTCTTTCGAAGATCTTTTTTTATTAAATCGATGCCAAATACATTTTTGACAAATTGTTCCGAATTGCAGCATTTCGGGTATAGATATGAAAACCCGTTGTGGAGGTGTCTGAAATGCAAGAACTTCAATTATTGGATGAACAAGATGATCGCGTTTATTTCATTTATATGACCAATCGACAAGATCCCTTTCTGCTCTTTGAACGTGATATGTACCAGATGATGAAGCTTGCGTCTGCAGAAATTTCCGTCGGCTACACGAATTTATGGGTCATGAAACGCATTGGCATTATCAATAAGAATAAAGTCAGCTATTTTGCTGATAATGAATTGCTTTTAGAGCCTGCTGCTTTTTCCCAACAAGCGAAACAAGAAGTTTACATAATTTTTTTATTTGTTCGAAATACCCCTGCTGTTCCATTCGTTTTTTCAAAACGTATGAATACAGAACCTTATACCCATTTTGAAAGCGCTGCTGAAGCTGGTGCAAAGTTGATCGAGTTGATGGAAAATACGTATCCTGGCCGTCAATTCAAAGTATTGTGCGCGAAACTGCTTTACGATATCCCTTGGCATTAAAAAAGCGCATGTGTAACTTTTAGAGTGACCCAATAAAATGAGACAAGGAAAAAACACCCCCATCGTCGTATGTAGTACTAACGACAATTTGGAGGTGTTTTTCTGTATGCATTCAAAAAGTGGATCGAAAAAAGGATCAACGAAACAATTCTATCCAGTG
>JBFEIJ010000092.1:0-8787 GCA_041553775.1 Planococcus sp. (in: firmicutes) | reverse complement strand
TCAAGCTGCCGGACTAGAAGTTACAGCTATCAAAGATGTAACTCCAGTTCCTCATAACGGTTGCCGTCCGCCAAAACGCCGTCGCGTATAATCGTTAATCTGAATAGGATTTTTGAACATCACGACTTACTGAATGTGTTCCGAATCGTTGCGAAAGTCTGTGACTATCGAATTCTTGATGAAACGAAAAACACCGACGTTTTGAAGGAGGGTAAAATGAATGCTCGAAATAGAAAAACCGAAAATTGAAACGATCGAGATCGACAACGCTGCCAAATACGGTAAGTTTGTTGTTGAACCACTTGAGCGTGGATATGGAACTACTTTAGGAAACTCCTTACGTCGAATCCTACTTTCATCTTTACCAGGCGCTGCTGTTACTTCGATTCAAATTGATGGTGTCTTGCATGAATTCTCCACTGTTGAAGGTGTAGAAGAAGATGTAGCATCAATCATCTTGAATATTAAGAAACTAGCACTGAAAATTTACTCTGACGAAGAAAAAGTCATTGAAATTGATGTAAAAGGTGATGGAACGGTTACGGCTGCAGATATCACTCACGATAGTGACGTTGAGATTCTGAACCCGGATCTATATATTGCAACAATCGCGAAAAACGGACACCTGCGTATGCGTATGTATGCGAACAGAGGCCGTGGATACGCTCGTGCAGATCAGAACAAACGTGAAGATCTACCGATCGGCGTTATTCCGATTGACTCTATTTACACTCCAGTATCACGCGTGAATTATCAAGTTGAAAATACACGTGTGGGCCAGCTCGCTAATTTTGATAAATTATCTCTTGATGTATGGACAGATGGCAGCATTGGTCCTAAAGAGGCAATTGCACTTGGTGCGAAAATTTTTACTGAGCATTTAAATATCTTCGTTGGCTTGACTGATGAGGCTCAAACGGCTGAAATCATGGTTGAAAAAGAAGAAGACCAAAAAGAAAAAGTGTTGGAGATGACTATCGAAGAACTTGATCTTTCGGTTCGTTCTTACAACTGCTTAAAACGTGCGGGTATCAACACGGTACACGAACTGGCAAGCAAGTCGGAAGACGACATGATGAAAGTACGCAACCTCGGACGCAAATCACTTGAAGAAGTTAAAGTGAAGTTAGAAGATTTAGGATTAGGCCTTCGCAAAGAAGACTAAGACCGATAATCGGATCCGATATATTTAACAAAGGAGGGAAACTTCAATGAGAAAGCTACAACGTACAAGTTCTCAGCGTAAAGCACTATTACGTGACCTTACAACAGACTTAATCGTTCATGAACGCATTCAAACGACTGAAGCTCGTGCGAAAGAAGTTCGTTCAACTGTAGAAAAAATGATTACGCTTGGCAAACGTGGAGATCTTCACGCACGCCGTAAAGCTGCAGCATTTATTCGCCGTGAGTTAGTAACTACTGCTGATGCAGAAGGTAACGAAAACACAATCTTTGCTTTGCAAAAATTGTTTGATGACGTTGCACCACGCTATGCAGAACGCCAAGGCGGTTACACTCGCATCATGAAAATGGGGCCTCGTCGCGGAGATGGCGCACCAATGGTAATTATCGAATTAGTTTAATTTGAACCAATAGATTCAAATTAGATCCTCGAGTTGAGTTTCAATTTGAGGGACAATTGATTTACTTGAAGAGGGTTCATGCCCTCTTCTTTTAGCATTATGGTTTATACGACACTTATGAAAAGCTGAGCGTTATGATGAGCGAGTCTTCGGACGGCGTCTTGTCTAGCTCTACGCACCTCATTCAACCCCAGCTTAAGCAACTGGGGCGCCATAGAGACAGAAAAGCGCATTTCTCTGAATGAGGTGCGCGCTTTTTTTTATCCATTTTTAGTTTTGCAAGTGCTTGAAAGACCGAGTAGAGTAGGGGTAGTTTGCAATTAGGGGAGGCCAGTAGAGATGAATTCGATTATTATGTCATTGGAAGATGTGACATTTACATATGCAGCTGAAGACGAGTCAGTTCGACCGGCAGTAGCGGATCTTTCGTTTGCTATTGAAGAAGGCGAATGGATTGCGTTAGTCGGACATAACGGCTCAGGCAAATCGACGATTGCGAAGTTGATGAACGGTTTGCTGTTTCCGAATGCCGGCAAGGTGACGGCGATGGGCATGCCGATGTCCGAAGAAACGCTATGGGATATCCGGTCCCAAATGGGGATGGTGTTCCAAAACCCCGACAACCAATTTGTAGGGGCGACGGTGCAGGACGATGTGGCGTTCGCTTTAGAGAATTACGGCGTTCCTCACAATGAAATGGTAGTGCGCGTGAAAGAATCATTGCGCCAAGTGAAAATGGAAGAGTATTTGAATCAAGAACCCCATCATTTATCCGGTGGCCAAAAGCAGCGTGTAGCAATTGCTGGGGCGTTGGCGTTGCGTCCGCGACTGTTAATTTTAGATGAAGCAACATCGATGCTCGATCCACAGGGGCGTATGGAAGTGATTGAAACAATTCGGGAGCTTAGAAAAACGACCGGTTTGACGGTTATCTCCATTACGCATGACTTGGAGGAAGCTGCATTAGCTGATCGATTGATTGTCATGAACCAAGGACGCAAACAATTAGAAGGCGTTCCGGAACAAGTCTTTCGCTCAGGCAGTGAATTGGTGGAGCTGGGATTGGATTTGCCGTTTGCGATGCGCATGACACATTTGTTGCGCGACGAAGGATTGGATATTGTGGGCGAGCATATGACAGAAGATAAGTTGGTGAATGAATTATGGACATCTTACTCCAAGAAGTAGGGTATAGCTATGCGAAAGACACACCTTTTGAAAAACGGGCATTGCATCACGTCAATCTGCATATCCCATCAGGGTCTTACACGGCGATTATCGGGCACACCGGTTCAGGCAAATCGACCGTTTTGCAGCATTTAAACGCGTTGTTAAAACCGACAGAAGGGACTGTCGTGATTGGCGACCGGAAAATAGAGGCGGGGACGAAAGCGAAAAACTTGCGCGATATCCGCCGCCAAGTCGGCATTGTCTTCCAGTTTCCTGAGCAGCAGTTATTTGATGAAACCGTATTGAAAGATATTATGTTCGGTCCTTTGAATTACGGCGTTCCGGAAGAAGAAGCAAGCCGGCGTGCACGTGAACTGGTTCAGCAACTCGGACTGCCTGAAGATGTGCTGGAAAAATCGCCGTTTGATTTATCCGGCGGACAGATGCGTCGCGTCGCGATAGCGGGCGTTTTGGCGATGGAGCCGGAGGTCTTGGTATTGGATGAGCCGACAGCGGGTCTAGACCCGCGAGGTCGCCGTGAAATCATGGATCTTTTCTACCGGCTCCATATTGAAAAAGGGCTGACGACGGTGCTCGTGACGCATAGCATGGAAGATGCTGCCCGGTATGCCGATCAAGTTGCTATTATGCATGGTGGGAAATGTGTCGTGACCGGTGAACCGACCGTTATTTTTTCGAATGAAGAACAATTGCATGATTACCGGCTTGAGCCGCCGCGACCGGTTCGCTTGCAGCGGGAATTTGAAGCGAAGATGGGTATTCAATTAGAAGGCATTTCGCTCACTGAAGAAGCGCTAGCAAAAAATATTGCGCGTGCGCTTCAGAAAGGACGTGATGCCGAATGATCGAGAAGATGATCTTTGGGCGGTATATTCCTGGTGATTCGATCGTTCACCGAATGGACCCGCGTGCCAAAATCTTATTTGTATTCCTTTTTATCGCAGTGGTGTTCGTCGCCAATAATGCGTTGACGTATGGCATTTTACTGGGCTTTACTTTATTGGTTGTATCGCTGTCTAAAATTCGGTTGTATTTTCTTATAACGGGATTAAAGCCAGTCTTTATTTTAATGATATTTACGTTCTTGTTGCACATCTTCTTCACGCGTGAAGGCGCCTTGCTGCTAAGCATCGGGTTTGTCGAGATTTATGAAGAAGGCTTGCGGCAAGGTATTTTCCTATCGACTCGTTTTCTTGTCTTGGTGTTCATCACCAGCATCTTAACGCTGACGACGTCACCGATTTCCATTACCGATGGCATCGAAACGTTGCTTGGTCCATTCAAGCGCGTGAAGCTGCCGGTACACGAATTGGCCTTGATGATGTCGATTTCATTGCGATTCATCCCGACGTTAATGGACGAAACAGGGAAAATCATGAAGGCACAGATGGCAAGAGGATCGGATATCGGTTCAGGACCAGTGAAAGAACGTATAAAAGCGGTAGTGCCATTGCTCATTCCGTTGTTTGTCAGTGCGTTCAAAAGGGCAGAAGATTTGGCAACGGCGATGGAAGTGCGCGGCTACAGGGGCGGTGAAGGCCGTACCCGTTACCGCCAGCTTGATTGGGGCTTTAAAGATACGTTCAGTATGTTGGTGCTCATCGTCCTGACAGGTGTTCTTTGGTATTACCGGACGTAAGGAGAGAAAGCATGAAACGAATGAAAGCAAAAATCGCCTACGACGGATCCGGTTTTGCGGGCTATCAAGTCCAGCCGGATTCACGTACGGTGCAACTGGAATTAATGAAGGTATTAAAAACAATCCATAAAGGGGAAATTGTCCAAGTAGTGGCGAGCGGTCGAACGGATGCGAAAGTGCATGCAATCGGTCAAATCATCCATTTCGACACCCCTTTGTCGATTCCCGACAGTGGCTGGCTGAAAGCGTTGAACGTGCTGCTACCGGAAGACATCCGAGTCGCAGAAATTGAAGAAGCGCCTGAAGGCTTCCATGCGCGCTACCATGCAGCAGGGAAGACGTACCGCTATAAATGGGACCGCAGCGAAGTGATCAGCCCGTTCACCCGCCATTACATGGTGCACATAAAGCAACGGCCAGACCTTGTGAAAATGAAACAAGCGGCTGAAGCGTTTATCGGCACCCATGATTTTTCAAGTTTTTGCGCGGTGAATACGGGTGTCGTTGACAAAATCAGAACGATAAGACGTTTGGAGTTTGAAGAGCACGGGGAAGAACTTCATATGGTCATTGAAGGATCGGGTTTTCTTTATAATATGGTGCGGATCATTGCCGGCACATTAATGGAAGTTGGACTCGGGCGAAAAGAAGTGGCGGAAGTGGCGGATATTATCGCCGCCAAGGAACGGGGAGCGGCTGGTAAAACAACCGCAGCACATGGTTTATACCTCGAACATGTGGAGTACGGGGGCTGAAGCAACTTTTCCTGGTGTATTTAGAAAAGCCCTTGACTTTCCACCCGATTCGTTATAACATGATGTATGGTATTTTCATTACCCCCACGATATGCCCCGGAAGGTTATTTGTGTTAAGGGATAACGAAAAAACGGAACAACGGACATGTGCCAACGGAACTTGGGGCATGATTAATAAGAGATGATATTTTAGGAGGACAATATACATGCGTACAACATTCATGGCTAAAGGTCACGAAGTCGAGCGTAAATGGTTAGTTGTCGATGCAGAAGGGCAAACTCTTGGACGTTTAGCTTCTGAAGTCGCTTCAATCTTACGCGGTAAATACAAACCAACATTCACACCAAACGTTGACACTGGTGATCACGTAATCATCATCAATGCTGACAAAATCCACTTGACTGGTAAGAAACTATCAGACAAAATCTACTACCGTCACACACAATTCAGCGGTGGTTTGAAACAGCGTACAGCACTTGAAATGCGCACAAAATACCCAACTAAAATGCTTGAATTGGCTATCAAAGGGATGCTTCCAAAGAACTCTCTTGGCCGTCAGACGTTCAAAAAACTTCATGTTTATGCTGGACCAGACCATAACCACCAAGCACAACAGCCAGAAGCTTACACGCTTCGCGGATAATTATACGTAAATAAGAGGAGGATACACCTTTGGCACAAGTTCAATATATAGGTACAGGTCGCCGTAAAAACTCTACAGCTCGCGTACGTTTAGTACCAGGAGACGGCACAATTACAATCAACAAACGTGACGTATCGGATTACGTTCCATACGAAACTCTTGAGCAAATCATCAAACAACCACTAGTTGCTACTGAAACTCTAGGAAGCTACGACGTCCTAGTAAACGTAAACGGCGGTGGATTCACTGGACAAGCTGGCGCAATCCGCCACGGTATCGCTCGTGCTCTACTTACTGTAGACCCTGCTTTCCGTCCTGCGTTGAAATCTGCTGGGTTGTTAACACGTGACCCACGTATGAAAGAACGTAAGAAACCAGGTCTTAAATCAGCACGTCGTGCACCTCAGTTCTCAAAACGTTAATTTTTTCAAAACCCCTTTTCTCTTCGGAGCAGAGGGGTTTTGTTCTGTCTTTATAGAAAAGGCAGAATTGATTTAAAATAATTGCTGCTATGTTATACTTTACGGTGAGTAAAAGTGAGAAGGAGTGTATCCATATGTTAAATGAAGCACAAGTACGCGAATTATTGGGGACATTGCAAGACCCGTTTTTACATAGATCGTTGACTGAAACGAATGGCATTACATCGGTAACGATTAAAGAAGCGAAAAATCACGTAAGCGTGAAGCTGGCGATCGCTAAAACGAATACACCTGAGCAAATGCAGCTGCAAATGAAAGTTGTAGAAATTCTGAAAGGTGCTGGAGCGGATTCGGTTGGAATTCGTTTCGAAGAACTTCCTCAGGAAACGTTGGCGCAATTCCGCGGAAAGGCTGACGAATCTGAAGCACAAGATTTACTTTCGCCATTGAACAAAGTTGAGTTCATTTCAATCGCCAGCGGTAAAGGCGGCGTCGGCAAATCGACCGTGTCCGTGAACTTGGCTGTTGCGCTTGCGCGCCTTGGCAAAAAAGTTGGCTTGATCGATGCGGATATTTACGGATTCAGTGTACCTGATATGATGGGCATCGATAAATCGCCGGTCGTTCGCGGCAACACGATCATTCCGGTAGAACGCTTTGGCGTCAAAGTCATTTCAATGGGCTTTTTCGTTGAAGACAATATGCCAGTTGTATGGCGTGGCCCGATGTTAGGGAAAGTCTTGGATCAGTTTTTCAAAGATGTCGAATGGGGCGATTTGGATTATCTTCTATTGGACTTGCCGCCAGGTACAGGAGACGTAGCTCTAGATATTCACCAAATGCTTCCGGCTTCCAAAGAAATCGTCATTACGACACCGCACCCGACTGCCGCTTTTGTAGCTGCGCGTGCTGGGGCAATGGCAATCCAGACCAATCACGAAGTTTTGGGCGTTATCGAGAACATGTCATGGTTCGAAAGCAAAGAAACAGGCAAGAAAGAATATCTTTTCGGCCAAGGAGGCGGTCCGAAGCTTGCTGAAGAATTGCAGGCTCCACTTCTTGGACAGATTCCGTTAGGGCAGCCTGATTGGAACGAAGCGGATTTCGCTCCGTCAGTGTATATGGCCGATCACCCAACAGGGAAAATTTACGAAGACATCGCAACTCAATTATTAAATCAATTTGCTAAGAAATAAGGTGAAGAAGTCCAGCTGCACTTTGCGCAGCTGGACTTTTTTCTATTTATGAACAGAATGCCATCGATTTCATGGTTTGTTCACATCAACGGGTCAGGCTTAATGGATTTTTTGTTGTTGGGTTGGTACAATCTTAAGAGGATTTCATACACTGGAGGCATTAACGTGACGATACGAAATTGGGTAAAATTTTTTATAAATGCTATTTTAATCGGCGGAGCGATTACGGGGATACTCGGATTATTCATTCGCTGGGACGATGTGTTCGCTGAAGCTTTCGCGAATGGGCAATGGGGAGAGTTCCTTGCGGGATTTGCTTGGATGATTGTAGTTGGGGTAACGATGAGCATTATCAGCCAGATGGGCTTTTTCGCATATCTGACCATCCATCAATTCGGCGTTAACATGTTCCGGACGCTGCGTCTGTGGAATTGGGTGCAATTATTGATCATTGCGATTGTCATTTTTGATTTGATCGTCTTCCGCTTTACACCGAACGCGGATACGACAAGCCAACAAGTCTTATACGGTGTGCTCTTGGCTATCTTACTTGGGGCGTCATTGATTACCGCTTATTTCAAGGCGAAATGGACAACGAAGAGTACATTCATTTCGGCTTTGTTCTTTATGATTGTCATTACGACTTTGGAATGGCTTCCAGCTTTGATGGTCAAAGCAGATAACATCGATAGCTGGGTTGCATTATTGTTGTTTCCTTTCCTATCGGTTAACGCTTATCAATTATTGGCGTTGCCGAAGTACAATGCCAAATCGGATATTGACCGCGAGAAACTGGAAGAGCGGAAAGCTGCACGGAAATTGGCAGCCCAAGCAAGTTCGAAAAAATGATGAATTAATAACGGCCGGTTGAATTTTTCTCGATGAGAAATTCAGCCGGCTTTTCCTATGTTGCCGATTTTGAGGTTAGGGGCAGCGTAGAATATTTATTAAAAAAAGTTTGGGGAAAAAAGAATGGATGAGGGATAATAGGGGAATTTTTATTGGCTGCCGGCATCTGGAGCGGCTGATCAAAAATACCTGGAAGCTAGACGGGGCAAGCTTTTCGGCGCGGATAATTATATTCAGCTAAAGAAAGAGAAAGAGAAATAAAAAAGAAATAAAGAAAAAATCTCAAATGTGTTGACAGGAATATAAACATGCTTTAATATAATAAAAGTCGCCAAGCAACAACGAGTTACATAAACACAAACGGCGCACAACATGAACCTTGAAAACTGAACAGCAAAACGTCAACGAAAGACGTCACGAGCGCCGAGGCGCGAGAACGGCTTTTGCGAAGCTTGCCTTTGGCAATCAGAGCAAAACCTTCTCAACCGAAAGCGTTCGTGACTTA
>JBFEIJ010000091.1:0-9065 GCA_041553775.1 Planococcus sp. (in: firmicutes) | reverse complement strand
GGTTCGGCAGTTCGAATCTGCCCCCCACCACCAGTTTTTATATTTGGCATTGGGGTATAGCCAAGCGGTAAGGCAACGGGTTTTGATCCCGTCATGCCCTGGTTCGAATCCAGGTACCCCAGCCATTTTTTTGAGCCATTAGCTCAGTTGGTAGAGCATCTGACTTTTAATCAGAGGGTCGAAGGTTCGAATCCTTCATGGCTCATCATTTATTTCTTGCGCCTGTTCAGCGCGGGGCCTTAGCTCAGCTGGGAGAGCGCGTCGCTGGCAGTGACGAGGTCAGGGGTTCGAGCCCCCTAGGCTCCATTGTTCCATGTGTATTTGTACTATCCATGTGTAAAAAGGCCGTATCCATTCAATTGGATACGGCCTTTTTTTAGTTTCCGATGTATTCCGATTGGGGACGAAAGATGGTATTGTCTTGTTGTTGCTCGAGAACGTGAGCACTCCATCCGACAATTCGGGCAATGCTGAATGTGGGAGTGAACAATTCAGGCGGCATTTCAATTGAGCGCATGATGGCGGCTGCGTAAAATTCCACATTGGTATGGAGAGCTCGTCCAGGTTTTTGGTTATTTAACAACGCTGTGATTTGTTTTTCGGCTTCAACAGCAAGATCTAACCAATTATCATTTCCTTGAAGCTCGAGACATTTTTCACGAAGAATGATTGAGCGCGGATCTTCAGTGCGGTAAATGCGATGACCAAAGCCCATGATTTTTTCGCCGCGGGTTAGTTTGGCTTGAATGACGCGATCGATGCGGTCAGGCGTTTGAATCTCTTCCAGCAAATCGATGACGCCTGAAGGAGCGCCGCCGTGCAAGGGCCCTTTCATCGTTCCAAGAGCGGATGTGATAGCTGCCACCATATCGGATTCAGTGGACACGGTAACGCGCGCGGCAAACGTAGAGGCGTTCATGCCATGCTCCATCGTCAATTTCAAATAGGTATCCAAAGCGTCTACGTGCACACCCGATGGCTCTTGACCGCTCAACATCCATAAGTAGTTGGCGGTATGGCCGAGATCTTGGCGAGCTTCTATTGGTTCCAGACCATGTTTTAAGCGATATAATTTAGCGGCAATCACGGGAAGTGCTGCCGTAAGCGCAAGAGCTTGATTTTGCGGCGTTTGCTGACTGAACTCATTACTGCTAAAAGCTGATACAAGCGTACGCATATTATCCATAATCGAACTATCCAAGGGTAATAATTTGGCAAGCGCGTTTATGTGATTGGGTAAGATACGCTGTTTTTTCAGCTGTTCTTCAAACGATAGTAATTCAGTTTTTCCTGGCCATGCACCGTTCCATAAGAAAAAAGCAGTTTCTTCGAATGTCTTCCCCGCTACTGCTTGGTCTACCAAAAGACCGCGATATTTCAGTTCACCTTTATCTCCGTCGACCGAAGCAATTTTGGTTTGAACAGCGACTACGCCTTTTAATCCTTTTTGCAACATGTGAATTCCTCCTTTTTTATAAGCATATACCCCTTGGTTGATTATGAAAATTAAAGATATATAATTAAATCAATTCAAATTATTAATCGAAGGAGCGTATAATATGGAGTTGGCGTGGCTTAAAACGTTTGTTGATGCTGCAGAAACGGGGAATTTCCGTAAGACGTCGGAACGTCTATTAATGTCGCAGCCGAATGTCACGGTGCATATCAAGTTATTGGAGGAATCGCTGGGGATACCGTTGTTTAAACGTGAAAAAAATAAAGTGAAACTGACAGATGCCGGCAAGCGATTTAAACCAGAAGCTGAAAAAGTGCTTCATCAACTTACACAAAGTATTGAAGGACTGCATGCGTTTGATCAAGGTTACCGCCAAAAATGGACATTGGCCATTTCGCCGCTGATGGCGGAGACGGTGCTGCCTTATATCGTCAAGTCATTTATGCGGGACCATCCCGATATTGAACTTGTCATTCGAGTGGAAGAATCGAAAACGATTGAAGAGCTGGTGGACAGCGGACAGGTCTCTGCGGGGATTTCCGCATTGCCTTCGGTTCGCCGCAGCGTCCTCCATGAAATCGCGTATCGCGACCGTCTTTTGTTTATTATGCCAAGAGATGCTTATGACGATGAAGCCGGTCCAGTGATTTCAGTGGAAACGGCTTTGCAATCTGGGTTTTTGTTCACACATCACCATCCAGTCTTTTGGGATGAATTGCTGTTGAAGCTACGTAGGAATATGCCGGGACTGCGAACGATGAAAGTGACACAGGCGCATATCGCGAAACGCTTTATCCAAGAAGGCTTGGGCATGTCGTTTTTGCCAGCGTCGATGGTACGGCGCGAGCTGATCGAAGGCAGGCTGATGGACGCACATTTTGATTTATTTCCGCTTCCAGAAGTTTTGACTTATTATTTAGTCAAAGAGATGGGGGAGCTGGAGCATGAATTTTTAAAGCGGATTCAAGCAGTTCATTTTAGTTGAAAGAAGTGATGAAGATTGATGGAGCAATATAGAGTGCGTTTGAGAAAATTAAACCATGCAGATATACCGGCTTTATGGGAACTTTACACACCGGCTATTTTTGAACATATGTTAACGAAAGTGGCGAATTTAAAAGAGCTGACTGCTTGGCTGGAGGCGGGGATCGGCCATGATAATGTTTTGGGATTTGTTGTGGAAGACAGTGCAACAGGGAGGATCATCGGTACGACGCGAATTATGCTGATCGATCACAAAAACCATAGCTGTGAAATCGGCTCCACTTTTTATGCAGAAGCGGCGCAGCGAACGCATGTCAACACAGCAGTGAAAAGAATATTATTAACGTATTGTTTCGAAGAACTCGACATGATCCGCGTACAGTTCAAAACCGACGCAGAAAATCATCGATCCCAACAAGCGTTGGAACGGCTTGGAGCGGTTAAAGAAGGCCTGATTCGCAACGAGCGGATTCGTTCAACCGGCAAGCCTCGGGACGCCGTGTTGTATTCTATCATCGATGCAGAATGGCCGGAAGTGAAAAAACGATTAGATACTAAGATGAATAAATATGCTTGATTTTGTAAGGTTGAGCCATTGCAATTAAAGCGGTTACAATAGGTATATAATTCAGAGGGGGTATAAAATAATGAATAAAAAGAATATCTCGATTATTGGTGTACCAATGGACCATGGACAAAACCGCCGCGGCGTCGACATGGGACCAAGCGCAATCCGCTATGCAGGCGTTGTAGATCGTATTGAAAACCTAGGCTACTCGGTGAAGGATGAAGGGGATATCCAAATCGGCCAGGCAGATGGTAAAATCGATGCTGACACGAATTTGCGCAATTTGAAGATTGTGACTGAAGCGACAGAAGCGTTAGGTGCAAAAGTCTTTGAAGTAGCAGAAGCAGGCAACTTCCCGCTTGTACTTGGCGGCGATCACAGCATTGCAATCGGTACATTGGCCGGCATTTCAGAACGTCATGAAAACTTGGGCGTCATTTGGTACGATGCACATGCAGACATGAATACAAGCGATACGTCACCTTCGGGCAATATCCACGGCATGCCATTAGCAGCGAGCTTTGGTTTGGGTCATGAGCAATTGACGCATATCCGCGGCTATTCACCGAAAGTGAAACCGGAGAACATCGTAATCATCGGTGCTCGTTCAGTCGATCCGGGTGAGCGTGAATTGATCAAAGAACTTGGCATCCGCGTATATAGCATGCACGAAATTGACAGCATGGGCATGCACGCAGTTATCGATGACGCGATTCAGTACTTGAAAGAAGAACGACGCACGGACGCTGTTCATTTATCGCTTGATCTTGATGGCATCGATCCGATGTACACGCCAGGCGTTGGCACACCGGTTCCAGGCGGCATCACGTATCGTGAAAGCCATTTGGCAATGGAATTATTGTTCGATGCAGGGATCATCACTTCAGCAGAATTTGTGGAAGTTAACCCGATTCTTGACGAGAAGAACCGTACAGCGGATGTTGCTGTCGCATTGATTGGATCTTTATTGGGCGAAAAATTACTTTAAAACAGGCGAAGTCCTGTTCAGACTATAGACATACTCGAGCTATTCGAGTTGTTTATAGTCTTTTTTTGATCTGTGAGGATAAACTTAAGATGGTATTATCTGGGTAGGGTTTGGTAGGATAGAAGATAGAGAAAGAAATGAAACTTTATGAAAAGTAATCCGTATATAAAAGATAGCCGCATAGGCGGAGGGAAATGAGAGCATGGATGCTTTAGTGAATAAACGAATAAGTAAAGTGTTAAAAGGGGATCATCAGGCATTTGCAGAGATTGTCGAATTGTACCAGCACCAGCTGTTCCACATTTGCTATCGCATGCTCGGCAACAGACACGAAGCGGAAGACATTGCCCAAGAGGCTTTCACGCGCGCTTACGTGAATCTGCATACATTTGACCAGCAGCGGAAGTTTTCGACATGGCTTTATCGCATTGCGACCAATTTATGCATTGACCGAATCCGTAAAAAAAAGCCGGATTATCACCTCGATGCGGAAGTCCGCGGTACTGAAGGACTGACGATGTATTCGTCGATTGCAAACGACGATCAGCTTCCAGAAGAAGAATTGATGCGGATGGAAGTGCAGGAACGTGTACAATATGAAATTAGTCGCTTGCCAGATAAGTACCGTGCCGCTATTGTATTAAAGTACATTGAAGAATTGCCGCTGGCGGAAATCAGCGAAATTTTGGATTTACCGCTTGGTACCGTAAAGACGCGTATACACCGGGGGCGAGAAGCCCTTCGGAAGCAATTGAGCAATTTGTAGGAGGCGAGCACGATGACGACGTGTCCGGAAAAAATCATCCGGTTTATGGATGATTATTTAGACGGGGATTTGGATCCCAAAGATGAAGCGGTGCTAAAAGGCTATTTGGAAAGCTGCAGCGATTGCCGCAAAATATATCATGAATTGACGAAGACGATTGCCCTTGTGCAAAGTGCTTCGCATATAAAGGCGCCGGGCGATTTTGTCCAGAAGACGATGCAACGGTTGCCGAAAGAAAGAAAGCGTGGCAGTGCGAAGCGGTGGTTCAGGCAACATCCGTTTATCGCCGCTGCAGCATTGTTCGTATTGATGATGAGCGCCGCGCTGTTTACGAGTTTCAATGAAGATCAACAATTCGCTTTCACCAAACAGCCGAACCTTCAAGTCGAAGGCGAAACAGTCGTTGTGCCGGAAGGAATGGTCGTCAATGGCGATTTAACGATTCGCAACGGGGATTTAAGGGTGGAAGGCGAATTGAATGGCGATGTGACCATCGTCAATGGCCAATTCATGGCGTCGAGCGGTGTTATTACCGGTGAGATCGAAGAAATTGACCAGATATTCGAATGGTTATGGTACCAGATTAAAGAAATTTCAAAAGATGCTGCGGCTATTTTTACAGCTGATCCAGCCGATAAGTAAAGCCTATCCTTCTGAGGATAGGTTTTTTCTTTCGGGGCAAGGGAAAAGGGGTTATGATATACTAAAGTATATGCAGATGTTGAAAAGCGAGGGTTGCAGATGCCGTTTTTGGATAATTTAACAAATCAAACACCACTCGAACTTTTAGTGAATGTCATTGATATTTTATTAGTATGGTTCGTTGTCTATAAATTAATCACGCTCATTAAAGGAACGAAAGCCGTCCAATTATTGAAGGGAATATTCTTCATCGTAATTGCGTATCTGATCACCCAAGCGCTCAATTTAGAGACGCTCGGCTGGATCATGCAGCAAGTTCTGAATTGGGGATTCTTGGCCATTATTATCATTTTCCAACCTGAGATGCGCCGTGCATTGGAGCAATTAGGGCGCGGAAAGCTGTTCTCAAGCAGCACGTTGAACGAAGAATCAGAACGCAACCGATTGATCGAAGCGATGGTCAAATCGGTCAGCTATATGGCGAAACGTCGAATTGGCGCATTGATATCGATTGAACGGGAGACCGGGTTGAGTGAATACATCGAAACGGGGATCTCGATGAATTCTGATATCACGTCCGAGTTATTGATCAATTTGTTCATTCCCAATACACCGTTGCATGACGGTGCAGTCATTATTCAACGCAACCGGATTGCGGCGGCGGCTTGTTATTTGCCGTTGTCCGAGAGCCCTTTTATCTCAAAAGAACTTGGTACGCGTCACCGCGCCGCGCTTGGCATCAGTGAAGTGACGGATGCGATTACCGTTATCGTGTCAGAAGAGACCGGTGCAATTAGTTTAACGGCTAATGGCGATCTTCACCGCAATTTGTCGCTAGAGGATTTTGAAGTGAAATTGCGCAGAGTTTGGTTCGGATCCCAACAGCAGCCGCAAACGGATAATTCGTGGTGGAACTGGAGGGGGAAGAAAAATGGATAAATTGATGGACAGCCCTTGGTTTTTACGAATTATGGCTTTGTTATTGGCTTTTCTCATGTTCTTTACCGTCAAAGCTTCAGATGATTTGAACAGCTCATCTGATAGCGGAACGATTACGGAAACAATTGAAGATGTGGCATTAGAAGTGTATTACGATGACACCAATTTAATTGTCAGCGGTCTGCCTGAGACGGTGGACTTGACGATTTCAGGTCCGACCAGCGTCGTGCAGACGACACGCCAACTGAAAGATTTCACTTTGTTCGTCGATTTGCGAAACTTGGACATCGGCGAGCAGCGCATTGCCATTCAAACAGAGAATTTGTCCGAGCAATTGCGGGTGCAGATGGACCCAGCATTTGTGGACATCCATATAGAAGAGCGGGTGAGCCAGGAGTTTCCCATCGATCCCGAATTGAACGAGCGCTTATTAGCGGAAGGCTTCGTTCTCGAAAGCATGGAAGCGGATCCGGCCTTTGTTACAGTGACGGGTGCAAAAAGTGTAATTGACTCTATCAGCTTTGTAAAAGCTACGATCACGGGGGAAACGGGTCTGAATAAATCATTCGAAACAGAAGCGCGTGTACGCGTGCTCGCAAATGATTTAACGAAACTTGAAAACGTGACGATTGAGCCAGAAACGGTTCAAGTCATTGTCGACATTCAGGAATTCAGCAAAGAAGTGCCGGTATCATTGAACCGCAGCGGAGTTACCCCAGCAGGCATTACCATCAATTCGCTAAAATCCTCAATGGAAAAGGTGCGGGTTTACGGACCAAAAAGCATTATTGATGAAATTGATGTATTATCGGTCGAGGTCGCAATAGGCGATATCACAGCTACGGATACGACGCTTGATGTCAAACTACCATTGCCGAAAGGAACCACTTCCACGGACCCGGAAAAGATCACAGTTGAAGCGAACATTACCGTCGAGGACGATGGATCTGAAGACGTCATAGATTCAGCAATTGAAGAATAAAGTACTAAATAAATTTTGCGGTTTAAGTCAAAATGCATTAAAGTAGAAAAATGGATTATTCTGTAAAGAAGATCGAGTTAAAAGGAGAGAAAATAATGGGTAAATATTTTGGAACTGATGGTGTGCGAGGTGTAGCTAATAGCGAACTGACACCTGAATTAGCTTTTAAATTAGGTCGCTTCGGCGGATATGTATTAACAAAGAGCTCGAAAGAAAAGCCGAAGGTATTAATCGGGCGCGATACGCGTATTTCAGGTGAAATGCTTGAAGGTGCTTTAGCTGCAGGCTTGTTGTCGGTTGGGGCAGAAGTGATGCGCCTCGGCATCATCAGCACTCCAGGAGTCTCTTATTTGACGCGTGTGATGAGCGCGGAAGCGGGTGTCATGATTTCTGCATCGCATAACCCGGTAGAAGACAACGGCATCAAATTCTTCGGTTCAGATGGGTTTAAATTATCCGATGACCAAGAAGCGGAAATTGAAGCTTTGCTTGACGCTGAAGAAGATTTATTGCCGCGTCCGACTGGTGGAGATCTTGGCAGCATTACGGATTATTTCGAAGGCGGTCAAAAATACATTCAGTATTTGAAGCAAACAGTCGACGAGGAGTTTACAGATATCCATGTAGCATTGGATTGCGCACACGGTGCGACTTCAACTTTGGCGACGCACGTTTTTGCGGACCTGGATGCTGACATTTCTTCAATGGGAGCTTCACCGAACGGCTTGAACATCAACGATAAAGTGGGTTCTACACATCCAGAGAAATTAGCGGAAATGGTATTGGCAAAAAATGCAGATATCGGTCTTGCGTTTGATGGCGATGGCGACCGTTTGATTGCGGTAGATGAAAAAGGACAAATTGTTGATGGCGATCAGATCATGTTTATCATTGGAAAGTACTTGCATTCAGAAGGCCGATTGAAAAAGAATACAGTGGTTTCCACTGTAATGAGCAATATGGGCTTTTACAAAGCATTGGAAGAGAACGGAATGGAAAGCAGACAGACCGCTGTCGGCGACCGTTACGTCGTAGAAGAAATGAAGAAGAACGAATTTAATTTGGGCGGCGAACAATCCGGCCACATCATTTTCTTGGATTACAACACAACAGGTGATGGACTGCTGACAGGTCTTCAATTGGTGAACATCATGAAAGTGTCTGGTAAGAAATTGTCGGAACTGGCAGGAGAAATGACAATTTTCCCGCAAAAACTTGTGAATATTCGTGTGACGGATAAACACGCAGTGACGGATAATGCGAAAGTGGCTGCAAAAATCGCAGAAGTTGAAGCGGAAATGGCTGGCAACGGCCGAGTGCTCGTGCGTCCATCCGGAACAGAACCGTTGGTGCGGGTAATGGTAGAAGCAGAATCTGCTGAAGCTTGCGAAGAGTATGTAGAGCGCATTGCGGAAGTTGTACGCGCAGAAATGGGTATGAAGTAATACTAATGAGAAAAGCTCTTAAAGCCGTGAAAATGGTCTTTAAGAGCTTTCTTTTTTTATTGGCAAAAATGAAAGCGTTATCACTTTGAATAATCTTTTAAATCATTCAATTTGAGGTGCAGAAGCCCCATTTTCATAGGGTTTCGTTGACTTGCCAAGTGTTAGGAGGTATGATGAACATGCCTGTTTATGGCCACTGAAAAAGGGGGATAGAGTAGCGTGCAAGGAAAATAGTTGAAGCGCCTGTACTGAGGAAATTGGATGGACAAATCATTCTTCAGTAGACGAGGAGGAG
>JBFEIJ010000090.1:0-9071 GCA_041553775.1 Planococcus sp. (in: firmicutes) | reverse complement strand
TTTCCAGTTTAAGTTCTTGAATTTCTTTGCCATTTCCTTTCGTTTGCCGATAAACCTCATTCACGTATTCTTCAATCTTCTGAGTCATCAATTCCACCTCCAATAAATCCGTCAATAATTCCTTTTACAAAGGCCCATTCCTTCTGTTTTTCTAAATAGCCTTTTCGACCTGAGGGAGTTAAATTGTAATACTTTCTCCGGCCGCCAGCTCCTTGTTCGTCTCCCCAATAAGACGCAATCCACTCGTTCTTCTCCATGCGCTTTAATGACAGATAAAGTGTTCCTTCTTTCAGCTCAAATTGATTGTTGCTTTTTTCGCGCACCAATTTGGCAATTTCATAACCATATCGGTCTTTGCTAAAGAGAAGGGAGAGAATGATGGTATCAATATGTCCTTTAAGCACTTCTTTGTTGATTTCCATGAAATTCACCTCTTTAAACTAATATAAATAACTATACCTAATAATGCAAGGTATTATTTAGAGATTCATCATTCAAGACTTATCTGTTTTCAATGCTTTATAACGGATTATCTAAACTCATTTCTAAGTTTAATGTTAAAATTTAACTGGGAGAAGGTTTAGGATTTCGTGAAATTCTAGGTTGATATAGAGTATTCACATAGTCCAGATTGTTTTCCAACGAAATCTAAAAGGAGTGTGTACGATGAAAACAACTCTACTAAAAATGACAGAAGAAGAATTTGATCAGTATATGAATTTTATTATTCCTGATTATGCTAATGATTTATCGGCTAACTATATGATGCCGTTGGAAAAAGCGATGGCAGAATCAAAAGATCTGATGCTGAAGCTATTTCCAAACAAGCAGAATTCAGATGGCCAATTCGTTTCTAATATCTATTCAGTTGAAGAAGAAAAAACAATTGGTATGCTCTGGTACCATATTCAAGCTGAAACGAATGATGCGTTTATCTATCATATCTATATTAAAGAAGACTCTCGACAAAAGGGATACGGTTCTTATGTGTTGCAGGACTTAGAAGACACATTAAACAACGCTGGCATCACTTCACTGGGGTTGAACGTGTTTGGCAACAATCCCAATGCCTTTAGGTTGTACGAAAAATTGGGATATAAACCGGCCTCGACATTCATGAAGAAGAGTATTTAAAATTCATAATTGCAATCGAATGTATCAAAGTGGAAATGGTCCATAGGAGTAAATCTTTCATGTGCCTCTTTTAAAGAATAAAATTTCTGTATTGTGACTCTTGAGACTAGACATGGAAAGTATTGCGTTTAAATTCGAATTTATTTCATTTACATAACAGTATTTAAAGAGACTGAACTTCATTTGGAGGTTCGTCTTTTTTCGTTATATCATTTTTATATAAAAGCAGCGATCCTTTAATTATAAAATGAGTTTTCCAACAATTTATTGACCACTCCAGTCAATTCGTGCGATAATGTGATTGACCAATGCAGTCAAAATGTGATTTTGAAAAGGGTGAGAACAATGGAAGGTGTATTAAAGGCTGTAGATCAAGAAAAGCTAGATCGGATTTTGAACAGTGCGATGAAGGAATTCAGTTCACAGCCCTTTCAAAAAGCGTCGACCAATAAAATCGTGGAAGATGCCGGCATCTCAAAAGGGTTGCTGTTCCATTACTTCGGGAACAAGGAAAAATTATTTGCGTATTTGGAGAAGTTTTCTTTTAAAGTTATTGAAGATGGAATCGTCAATGAACTGGATTGGGACAACGCGGATATTTTATTGCGGTTAAAAGAAGTGTCTATGATAAAGCTCAATATCATTCAAAAATACCCGTATCTCAACGATTTTTCTTTGCGTTTATTCAAAGATCAGACGATTGAGGAAATCATGCACAGGAATCCAAATTTTCCGTTGGAGCTGTATAGTCAGGTTTACACGCGCAATATCGACTTTTCTCTATTTAAAGACGGTCTTGATGTGGAAAAGGCATTGAATATCATCAAGTGGACAATGGAGAAATTCAGCGAGGAATTAAGATGGAAAATCGAACATGGCAGCATGGAGTTTGACCAAACAATAGTGGAGCGGGAGCTTAATATGTATATCGACATGCTCAAAACCAGTTTCTATAAATAACGGTATTTTTAGTGTAGACATTGCATTTTATTCAGTAATTGGAGGGGTTTTCATGATTTCAGTAAAAAATCTATACCATTCCTATAACAAAGACGGCAAGTACCAATTGAAAGATGTCAGTTTTGAAGTGGCAAAAGGCGAGGTGTTCGGATTTTTAGGTCCATCGGGTGCCGGCAAGTCAACGGCGTTGAATCTTCTTGTCGGTCTGTTGCAGCTGCAACAAGGAGAAGTTTCGGTTGCTGGCTATGATTTAAAACAAGTATCGAATGAGCGGTTCAATAAAATCGGCATGAGTTTCGAACAATCGAATGTCTACAGTAAGCTGACGGCGAAAGAGAATTTGGATTTTTACCGCAAGCTTTTTGATGTTCCGACGATCGATTCGCATGCGCTCCTAAAGCTTGTGGGTTTAGAAGGCAAAGAAAATGTCAAAGCGGGCGAGTTTTCTAAAGGAATGAAACACCGGCTGACATTTGCCCGGTCGATGATCAATAATCCGGAAATGTGGTTTTTGGATGAACCGACGACGGGACTGGATCCTTCCATTGCTGCGGACATAAAAGACATCATCAAACAGAAAAACAAAGAAGGCGTTACGGTGTTTTTGACGACGCATAATATGTTTATTGCCGATGAACTTTGTGACCGCGTTGCGTTTATCGTCGATGGAGAAATAAAATTGATCGACTCTCCCAAAAATTTAAAGCTTCAATACGGCGATAAATTGGTGGATATCGAGTATATCGAAAATGGAGAAGTCTTAAAAAAAACCTTGTCTACGGTATTGCCGGAAGACAAGAAATTGCTGGAACAAATCATTATCAATCACGATATTCAGACGATGCATACGAAAGAAGCCACGCTTGAAGAAATCTTTATCAAGGTTACCGGGAGGGGGCTTGTTTCAGATGAAACTCATGTCTAGTTTTATAAAAGAGTTGAAACTAGCGTCCCGAGGGTTTTATTTTTACATCGAAATATTCATGGCTGTGCTCATTCTTGCCGTGTTTCTATTCCTAGTCCCTAATAATTTTGATGAGACGAGCACCGAATATATTTTCTTGGATTTGCCGAATGAGGCAAGTGAGCTGTTTGTCGAATCAATTCGGAAAGAGGATCTCGATGGAAAAGCGGAAGCTGTCACCATTGAAGTGGATGGCAAGGAAAAAAAGGCGAGCTTGTATACGACAGCAAATCAGGAAATCTATCTATTAACGAGCCGCGAAGACGTCATTCATATGGCGGATACAGAAAGAAAAATCGCCGCGGTCGTTAAATTGGATGACGATAACGCGTTAGCCTATGAATATTATTTACAAGGATATGAATCCGATAAATTTAGAAATTTATTAAAAATTCTCCATGTCGAATCGAGTGAAACAATCGAAACCGTGATGAACAATCAAGACGTTCGCCCCTTAGCCGAGAATTTCAATACGCTGTCGGATAAGGAGAATATGATGCCGTCGGTGCTGGTATTCAATGGATCGCTGATGGGGCTATTCATCATCGCTTCTTACATCTTTTTAGACCGTAAAGAAGGCGTTATTATGGCGTATGCGGTGACGCCGTCGCCCGTTTGGCAATACTTGATGAGCAAAGTGGGAGTTGTATTGGTGACTTCGATTGTATCGAGTTTTTTGGTGTTAATCCCCATAATGGGTACGCAGCCTGATTATTTATTATTGCTTCTATTATTGATCACGACGGCGTTCTTTTCATCGGCGCTGGGCTTGTGGATCGCCAGTTTTTACAACAACATCATGCAAGCGTTCGGTGCCATTTATGGCTTCATGATTTTAATGATTCTCCCGAATATCGCTTATTTTATTCCAAGTTGGAATCCGGTGTACGTGAAACTCATTCCTACCTATCCTATGTTGGAAGGCTTTAAATCAGTTCTTCTTGGCAACAATAATTGGGCGTATATTTTGACGATATCGGGTGGGTTTTTATTAGTAGGGATTGTTCTGTTCGTCCTATCAAACAGACGCTACAAGAAAACACTTTTAGGGTGAGGGGGGAGTACCATGTGGCGTAAAATATGGGTGATTTTCAGAAGAGACTTGAAAGTGAATGTGAAAGATACGATTTCTTTGTATATTTTAGTTCTACCCATTCTTTTTGCGATTGCGATCAACGTCTTTTCACCAGGCATCAACGAAACGACGGTGGACTTGGCTTTGCTTGAAGGAGAGAATGCAGCTCAAGTAAGCTATTTCGAGCAATTTGCAGACGTCGAGCTTTTTGATACGGTCGAGCAAGTACAGGCGCGTGTGGAAGAAAGAGATGCCGCAATTGGGATCCTTCCTGACAACGGCGAATATTACTTGATGACACAAGGCGATGAACTCGAAGAAATTGTGGATTATGCAAAAATCTTAAACAGTTTTTATGAACTTGATATCAATATAGAAGAAACCAATAGCGAATTGATCGATTTTGACCGAACCGTGCCGCCGCTTAAAAAGACGCTGGTCAATACGGTGATCTTGTTTATCTCGATTCTCGGCGGCATGCTCATCGCATTGAATATCGTCGAGGAAAAAGCGGACAATACATTAGCGGCCATCAATGTAACCCCAGCGGGCAGGCTAACCTTCGTCCTTGGAAAAAGCGTCATTGGCTTATTGTTTACGTTGTTCGGCAGCATTGCGCTCATTGTCATTACCGGATTCGGAACCGTGAATCTCGTGCAAATCGTCTTGGTGCTACTTGTCACCAGCCTGCTCAGCATCCTGGTAGGCTTTATTCAAGGGTTAACAAGCAGCGACGTCATGACCGCCGCCGGCAGCATCAAAATATTATTCCTGCCGCTGCTTGCTGGTGTGCTGGCGATTGAACTGCTGGGGGATACGTGGCAGAAATTCTTTTATTGGAATCCGTTTTACTGGGCGTATAAAGGAAACGACCTGATCTTATCTGAAAGCGGCACCTGGGGCCAAATTTTGCTGTACTCAGGAATCGTGTTCCTGTTATGCGGCATCGTCTACCTTTTCTTAGCACCGAAGATTCGGAAAGGGCTTGAGTGAGGTGATGTTAGAGGAAAGTTGTTGAATTCGCGTGTGTTTGTTGAATAAAAGAGAGTTCAACGAGAGCCGACTCGATCGTGGAGTCGGTTTTTTGGGGTGATAGCTGGAGTTTTGGAGTGAGAATTTTGCTGAACGCGCGTAAAACTCGGTGAGCGCGCGTAAATCTTCCTGAACGCGCGTAAAATTCGCTGAGCGTGCGTAAATCTTTTTGAACGCGCGTAAAATTCGGTGAGCGTGCGTAAATCTTTTTGAACGTGTGTAAAACTCGGTGAACGCGCGTAAATCTTCCTGAACGCGTGTAAAATTCGCTAAGCACACATAAGCCCTGCCGAAATCTAATAAAACAGTTCACAGCAAGCGATATCCTACGCCGTATCCCCATCCTAGCAACCGCTTCTGGCAGAATTGAAATTTCCTATGTATGATTGAAAAAATTGAGTTGTTAGATATGTGGAATTACCAAGTTGGACTTGTCGTTTGGTGATAACACGCACGATAATCAACTGGCTGCGATGAACCTAACTCACCACCATTAAAATTAAAAGGAGAATCCACTATGACAAAGATCTTATTATTATTAGCAAACGGCTTTGAAGCTTCTGAAGCGAGTGTTTTTACAGATGTAATGGGATGGAATAAATGGGAAGGGGACGGCACGACCGAAGTGGTTACTGTGGGCATGCACCCGTTGCTGCAATGTACCTGGAACTTCCAAGTAACCCCGGAAAAGCAATTGAGTGAAATTTTGTTAGAGGAGTTTGATGCATTAGCGATTCCTGGTGGTTTTGAGGAAGCAGGATTTTATGAAGATGCCTTTAGTCAAGAGTTTCAAGAAGTCATTCGCTATTTTGATTTGCATAAAAAGCCGATTGCTTCGATTTGTGTGGCGTCTTTAATGGTGGCGCATAGCGGTGTATTGAAAAACAGGATGGCCACCACTTACGATCATCCGACAAGCGAGCGGCGAAACCAATTGGCGCAATACGGCGTGAACGTGATCAATGAACGAATCGTCTGCGACGATCATTTTATCACTTCTTCAAATCCCGGTACGGCTTTTGAAGTTGCTTTCGAATTGCTGGAAATGGTCACTTCAAAAGAAAATACGAGTAGAGTCAAAGAATTGATGGGGTTTCAGTAAGTTTTAGTACAGCTATTCTTGGACGACTCTCTCTATAGATACTTAATATAATAATAGGGCAGCGTGTAATAAGGCTTGTATCAGAATTATATATGCCTCTGCTGTTAAAAAAGCCGACAACAGGTTATTTCTATTCTTTTGAATCAAATAATACAACGCGATCAATAGATTCGGAAAAGATGCGAATGCTAGATTCACTGGAATGATCCAATAGAGGTTATCGATAATTTCTTGATTGGTCTGCGCTTGACTCATACTCATCGCCATCGCAAATACCACTGCCGCATGAAAAGGGAGTAACACTGTGTTTATCAAAATGAAATTCTTTATTATATAAATTCCCCCAACTCACCAATTAATGTAATGAAAGAATAGTTGCACCCTCATCTGTCGGTGATTGTAATTCTGAATATGTAAAACTATTTCTAATGCTTAAAAAAACTGCTATTTTTTCAAATGTCCGGTCCATATATGCTGAACAATAATAGGGTAGCGTGCAAAACGATCTGTATCAGAACTACATAGACTTCAGCTTTCAAAAAAGCCGCCGATAGGTGTGTTCTATTCTTTTGAATCAAATAATACAACGCGATCAACAGATTTGGAAATGACGCGAATGCTAGATTCACTGGAATGATCCAATAGAGGTTATCGATAGTTTCTTGATTGGAATGTGCTTGACCCATGCTCATCGCCATTGCAAATACCACTGCCGCATGAAAAGGAAGTAACACCGTATTTATCAAAATGAAAGTCTTGGTAATATAAATCCCTCCTAACTCTCTTAATGATTAATGAACAGATTGCTTTTGTATCGATTGCAACTTAATTAGTAGCATCTAATCAATACATAAGTCACAATAATTATTATAATGAATTTTCTACCTAAATAAAAATGTTTATTTAATTACCAAATTTAGTTTAATCCCTTTGTTTGGCAGTGGCTAAGGAAATTAGAGTAGGAGATGTGATGATGGCATACGATTTAAGCAACGCGATCAAGTTGCGGGAGAATGGAAAACATAATGAGTCAAATCAAGTGCTGCTGGAGTTGGTCCAAGTTCATGCAGCAGACCCTGCTGTGAATTACCAATGTGCTTGAGGCTATGGCTTATTAGGTGAAGAGGAAAAAGCGGTTCCTTATTATAAAAAAGCCATTGAGCTCGGTTTAAGCGATAAAGATCTTGAAGGAGCGTTATTGGGACTGGGAAGTACATATCGGACACTTGGAAAGTACCAAAATTCGAAAAAAATTTTGTTGCAAGGGGTTGAACGTTTTCCAACGAATCAAGCGATGAAAACGTTTCTGGCTATGACGCTTTACAATCTTAAAGACCATGGAGCGGCAATGGAGCTTCTTTTGAAATGCTTAGTAGAATCAACAATGGACCAAGACATTCAGGCTTATAAAAAAGCAATTGCGTTTTACTCAGATAAGTTAGATGAAACGTGGACGTAAAGTAGATGTGATTGATGCTTGCTAGCCTGGAAAAATTCGAGTGAGGAGTAGCGAAAAAAAGCTGTTATTATTAATTAATGAAAACTATATATAGGGTGATAAAGCGATGACCGGGATCAGTATAGCAACTAAATGGGAATACGAAGCGACATTGGAATATTTCAGCATTCAAGATCAAGAACGTTTTGATTATCCGTATGGCGATTATTTCATCAGAACCATCAACGGCACGGAGCTTGTCTTTTATAGCACTGGTGTCAGAAAAGTAAACGGTGTGGGCGGAAATCAGTATATGATCGCCAAGTTTAATTTGACAAAAGTCATCGTTGCGGGGACTTGTGCAGGGATCGATGAGACGTTCAGTAATTTAGCGATTTTCGTGCCCGATAAAGCCGTTCAATATGACTGCACAGTTAAAGAGATTGAGCCTTTCATTAAACACTCCTTTACAGTCGATATTGATTTATCAAAATATGGCACTGACTTCACCACCGGAACAATCGGCACCGCTGACAAAGCCGTCGCCATGTGGAACGATTATCTGGAACTAAAAGAAAACGACATAACGATTGCCGACACCGAAGCAAGTGCAATCGCTTATATTTGCATGAAGAATGGCGTCGAATGCATTATCATCAAAGGAATATCTGATTTTCCAACGGATGAAAGAAATGCGGATAAATTCGAATCAAATATCGAACAAATCAACGTCTATTTAGAAAACACCCCGAAAGTTATGAATAAAATATATAACGAGTATTTGCACCGGTTCATCTAAATAGGTGTGCAGTTATTGGATATAAGTATAGATAGGTAGCTGGCTTAGAGGAACGCAGAGGATGCCAAATCCTCTGCGTTTTTTAATTCAAGCTAACTTAAAACAACTAGGCAACATCATCCATTATGGTATAATTTGTTATAAATGAGTAGAGCTAAAATTCAGATTTTATTTAAAATAAAGGAGGGCTTAGATGACAGGCAAAGAGATCCTGATTGCGTTTCAGAATGATCTTCCCAAATACTCTCCAGAGCAGCTGAAGCGGATTCCTGCAGAAGGCGTTTGGTCGATTGGACAGATGTACGATCATATTATTCTTGTTGCACATGAATATTTGGATCACGTGGAAGAATGTGCGGCGTTGAAAGAGGAACAAGCTCAAGGGAAAACGCCTACTGGGGAGCAATTGATGAAAGACGGCGGGTTTCCACCGATCAAAATCAGGCTGCCGGATGAAATGAATGCACCGCCGAATAATTCGGACAGCGGCGAAAAACTTGCGAGCCGAATCGATGAAGTCATTAAACGGCTGGAGCAATGGGAAGTGCCCGTGGAGTCCATGAATAC
>JBFEIJ010000089.1:0-9590 GCA_041553775.1 Planococcus sp. (in: firmicutes) | reverse complement strand
CTGAGATTGCCACTCAGAATTGAGTGGCAATCTTTTTGTATAGCTGAACCAAGCCAGCTTTTTCTTGTGTTGTGAGTTCGGACTCAGCGATTCGCTGAAGGGCGAGATCCAATTTTTCTTGCCTCGATTTGCGCACGCGCGGATGAGTCAATTCGTCATTCAACTCGATTTGAATTTTTTGCTCGAGCTCATCGAGACTTTTAATGGCCGAAGTGCCGCCGCGATTTGGCCATAATTTTTGATACGCCTCGATCATGGCAATTTCACCTCATTCAGATTTTCACCGATGATGACGATTTGCGGCTTCATCTTGATGTATTCCGGCAGCCATTGCGCCATGCCATAAGCATACTGAAAAGCATGCGGATATTTATCTCCTTCTAGCGGGACATAACCTTTAATGCGAAACACAGAGTCCGGCAATTCACGCAGCCAATTTTCAAAGACTTCTCGCTTGATCGGCGCTTCAAAATGCAGCACTTGCGCATTTAGATTAAGTTTAGACACCGGTGCTTTTTGTACATCGCCCGCATCCGTCACAACGATTTTTTCTAGCGCGGTCATCGGTACTTTGGCTTGGACAGTTTGTATAATTTGTGCTGTAGGGTTGAGTGATTGAATTTCAAAAGTGACGGTCGCCTGTTCCGATTCTGAAAGCAAATCCATTTTATTCGCTAGGATCAAATCCGCATGTCGAATTTGTTCAAGATACAATGATCTGATTTGCGGAGACAATTTCTCCCGGTCCAGCCAACGCTTGCTGTCAGCGACTGTAACTATGCCTTTGAAATTCAATTGCTCTGCAAATAGCGGTGAAAAAATCGCGTCGAGCGCTTCAACTGGATGCGCCGCCCCCGTTGTTTCAATAAGTAGTACATCGAATTCCTCTTCAGCTAACAGCGTCTGAATCTGCGCTTCTGATTTTTCCGATCCGGTGCAGCAGATGCAGCCGTCCAATAATTCTTTTTGCGGCACCCCGTCTGCAACTTCGCCTGAATCGAAATTCATTTCACCCAGCTCATTCATAAAAACTGCAGGCACTAGACCTTGGTTTTTCACTTGTTGAATGATGTGTTTCAGTAACGTCGTTTTTCCACTTCCTAAAAATCCGCTGAACAAATATACATCTTTCATCGAATCCCCCCTAATCTGATAATAGCGAAAGAAAAGGCCCGCTGCCGCGGGCCTCTTATCATTCTTTCGTTTCTTCTTCTGAGTCTTCTTCGTCATCTTCTGACTTCGACTCAGCTTTGATGCCCGCTTTTTCCATAATCAGCTTTTTCGCCTCAAGCAGCTGCGGATCATCTTTTTCAATTTTCAATCGCAATTCATCCATTACAGCAAAAGCTGTATCGCCGGTTAGTACGCCGGTAGTTTTCAGTTCGTTTTCTTCCTGGAAAGAAGTTACTGCCGCTTCCATTTCAGCTTCATACACGCCATCCACTTTACCGACTTCATAACCAAGCGCTTCAAGCATTTGTTCAGCTGTCTTCACTTGCTCAGAAATCGTTCCATCCTTTAATTCTAGAGAAGGATCTAAAACAGGCAGCGAAGCATAATCTGGATATGGAACTTCCACATCCGGTTTGATGCCTTTCTCATGAATCCAATTGCCATCTGGCGTCAACCATTTAGCAGTAGTGAATTTCAAATTCGAACCGTCATCCAAATCGTTTGCTGTTTGAACAGTTCCTTTGCCGAAAGTCTTTTCTCCAACCAATGGAATGCCAGCTGACTCGCTCATCGCTCCAGCCAGAATTTCAGAAGCAGAAGCACTGCCTCCATCAATCAACAGCGTTACTGGAACTTTCACTTTGTCCACTGAAGAAGACATGTAAATCTCCGGTTCTTCACCTTTGGATTGGACTTCAAACAATTCTTTGCCGTCCTCGATAAAGAGGTCTGATATTTCAAGTGCCGTTGTCAACAAACCACCTGGATTTTGTCGAACATCCATGACCATTGCTTCCATGCCTTGTTCTTCCATATCCGAAATAGCTTTCAACAATTCTTTATACGTATCTTTTGAAAAACTCGTCACTTGAATGTGAGCGACGTTATCGCCAATCATTTCTGCATATACGGTTTCAATCGGAATTTCATCGCGGACAATCGTGATTTCGAGTGGATCCGCCAGTTCTCCGCGTTGGACAGTTAACGTAACCTCTGTCCCTTTTTCCCCGCGAATCAACATAACTGCTTCCGACGCACTGAATCCTTGGATGCTTTCTCCATCGACTTCCGTGATTTTATCGCCAGGTTTCAGGCCAGCCTTTTCTGCAGGTGAATTTTTTATCGGCGCCACAACGTTGATAAATCCGTTGCGCTCTTGCACTTCTGCCCCGATGCCTTGGAAGCTCGATGAAATGCCTTCTAAAAACTGAGCAGCTTCTTCTTCGTTCATATAATCCGAATATGGATCATCCAGCGACTCGATCATGCCATTAATGGCACCATTGATCAACTCGTTGCTGTCCACATCTTGGTAATATTCAGTTTGCAATTGATCGTAAGCTGTGTACAATTTTTGAAATTCTCTTCGTTCAGGCGAATTGACTTCAACCGCTTTTTCATCGCCGAACGTTAAGGCAAAGACGGTCAACCCTGCAGTAAGCAAAATCAATGTGAAAACAAGCATTAGAAAATAGAATGTTTTCATTCGTATGAAATGCGCAGGTTTTTCTTCAACTGGTTGGACCTCTTCGTGGTCTTCCCCAGGACGTTTTTCATCCATTATTTTCACCACTTTCATTAATGCCATACGTGTTGTCTCGATTTTATCAAGCTATTGCCAATATGCAAAGAAAAAGACTGCCAAAACAGTCTTTTTCCGTTATCAGCTTTAGCTAATGTGCTTTTTCAGTAATTTCTATTCCTGAATTGCCGCTTCAAGCGCAACGATAATCATATCGTTGAACGTCGTTTGGCGCTCTTCGGAAGTTGTCACTTCACCTGTTAGCAAGTGGTCGCTTACTGTTAAGATCGACAATGCTTGACGTCCGAATTTAGCCGCAAGTGTATAAAGCGCTGAAGATTCCATTTCTAATGCCAAAATACCATATTCAGCCCATTTTTCGTGTTCTGCATGGTCGTTATAGAATACATCTTCAGTGAAGACATTTCCGACACGCAGGCTCAAGCCTTTTTCCATACCTGCATTGTACGCTTTCAACAATAAATTAAAATCTGCTGTTGGCGCAAATGAAATTCCGTTAAAAATGATTTCGTTCATTTTTGAATCCGTCGAAGCGCTTTGAGCGATAATTACGTCACGGACTTTTACGTCTTTGTGGATTGAACCGCAAGTACCTACGCGGATTAGTTTTTTCACGTCGTACTCGTTCATCAATTCGGTAACGTAGATCGAAATTGAAGGTACACCCATACCCGTCCCTTGGACAGAGATGCGTTTGCCTTTATAAGTACCTGTGTAACCGAACATATTGCGGACATCATTATATAGAACCACATCTTCTAAAAATGTTTCTGCAATGTATTTCGCGCGGAGTGGATCTCCTGGCAATAGAATCGTATCGGCGATATCACCTTTTTTTGCATTAATATGAACACTCATTTTAAAACCTCACTTTATTTTAGTCGTTTTAATCATACTGTTTTTTCTGATGATGTGCAACGCATTCCCTTAAAGCGCTTTATATTCTTCCCACATTGCGTCAAAAGCGGATGCCTTGAGGGCGGGATGTGCTTTTTCTTCGATATACCGAGAAAGCAATTCAAAATCAGTTTCATCTCTTGGGAATCCATGGTCTAAAAACATGGCGTCCGCAAAGCGGGAGAAATCATCTTCAACTAGCTTGCCGCGATACTTTAAAGCGAATTGATAAAAAGAACGGTCCATCAAATAATCTCCTTCTCTGATTTTATGGTCTATCGGCATTAATTCCATAGTAAAAGCCCGGACATTTGCCCGGGCATACACTTATTCAAACAATTGCTTGTACTCGGATAATCCTTCTGCATCCAATTGATCTTTCGGAACAAAACGCAATGCGGCTGAATTGATGCAATAACGCAACCCACCTAACGAGGAAGGGCCGTCTGGGAACAAATGCCCCAGATGCGAATCAGCTGAAGCACTTCGCACTTCTGTGCGTCTCATGCCGTGGCTTGTATCGAAGCTTTCTTTAACTTCTTCCGTTTCCAACGGTTTCGCAAAGCTTGGCCAACCGCAATGTGAGTCGAATTTATCTTTTGAGCTGAATAACGGCTTGCCCGAAACGATGTCGACATAAATACCATCTTCAAAAAACTGGTCGTATTCTCCTTGGAAAGGAGGCTCTGTTCCGTTTTCCTGCGTGACATGGTATTGCATTGGCGTCAATTTACCTTTTAAATCTTCTTTCATGATTGTCCACCCCAATTTTTTTCGATAAATCCTGCGCGCCCTGAACCGACAGAATAGCGGTTGTAATGCGATGGATTTTTCTTATAATAATCCTGATGATAGGTTTCAGCCAAGTAAAACGGTTTGGCCGGCAAGATTTTCGTTGCCACTGGCTTTTCGAACTTCCCGGAGTTATTCAACTCTTGTTTTGATTTTTCAGCAGCTAGTCGCTGTTCTTCGGAATGGTAAAAAATAGCCGTTTGATACGATTGACCGCGATCGAAAAATTGACCGCCCGCATCAGTTGGGTCTATTTGTGTCCAAAAAACGTCGAGCAATTTCTCATACGGGAAGACATCTGGCTGGAATGTAATTTGTACTGCTTCATAATGGCCCGTTGTTTCTGAGCAAACTTGTTCATATGTCGGGTTCGGCAAATCGCCGCCAGTGTAGCCGCTCATAACCGACTCGATGCCTTCGTACGAGTCGAAAGGCTTCACCATGCACCAAAAACAACCGCCAGCGAATGTCGCTTTTTCAGTTTCCATCTAATCACTCCATTCTTATTGCTTGATCGTTACTTTCAAGCGAATATCGTCTTCTTCTAAATTAAAAGAAGTTGCACGAATCGCAACGCCGTTATCAATCGGAATTTCTGACAGCTCTAGCAGAACTGTTTCGTCTTTCGGCGAAACGGACATAAAATCAGGCAATTCGACTGAATCACGCAATAATTTCAGCGCAGATTCAGGCGGAATATCCAATAATCCCACTTCCACGGATTTTTGCACCAGTAATAAATCACCGTCCGGTTGCACAACAGGGTCGAATCGCAATAAAATCGGCAACGGCACTGAGAAAATTTCCAATTCAGATGATAAACTTACGTCTCCATTGACGGCTAAAGCCAATGGTACAGGCGAGTTCTTCATCTCACGTTGAATATACGTGTTTGCAAGGCCTTCAAAATCCGCTTTGGTCACATTGATGATTAGCGAATTTCCACTTCCCGCCTCAATCGGAGACGCTTCAGAAGCATTTAAATTATGCCCTTTTGCAGGAATGGTGATGATCATAAAAAATGCGATCACCGCTAAGAGATTTAAACTTAACGATATAAAAAACGCGAGGCGCCATAATTTCATTCATCTTCACTTCCTTAATCTTGGGAACTGAACCCACATTCGGCCATCCGTTCTAACACCCGTTCGCTCATCAAATCATACCCTTTGCTGTTCGGATGAAAAAAATCCGAATGATACACAAGGTTATCATTGCCTTCGAACAAATCGCTGACCGGTACAAAACAAGCCATTGAATCTTCTTCCACTATTTCTTCCATTGTATCGTTATATGCCTGAATGATCTCATCAAACTCCTCAACCTCATCCGTTACAAGAGAAAAAGGATTATAAATACCAATCGCTACAATCGGCACAGTTGGATTGATCGAACGGATAGACGCAAAAATTGTACGGTACCGATTTTCATATAAGACCAATTCATCCATAAAAGCTTCGATATTCAAAGAAAACAAATCTCTTTTCACCACACGCATAACGTCGTTGCCACCAATGGTCATGGTGACATAATCCGCCTCCGACAATGGTCCGGTCAATTTCTCTTTTTGAAACATGGCGAGCAGCTGATCGCTTCGTCGCCCGCGCTTAGCCGTGTTGTCGACAATCGCATTGCGAACACCTGGCCAGCCGCTAATTTCTTTCGCGACTCTGCCGACATATCCACCCCGGTTCTCAACATCTCCGACGCCTTGTGAAAGCGAATCACCAAGGGCTGTGACAATTAAAGCATCCGGCACGAAATTAGGCGGCACGGTATATTTCGTAAAAACGGTGGATTCGCGCGGCGTCGCTTCTTCTTTTCCGAAAATGAAAGATGAGCTGCATCCGGTTAATAATACCGTAGACAAAAGGACAATAAACAGGATGCGTTTCAAATCCATTTCCCCTTTTCTAGAATGTCTTCTTTATTATTCCGCATAAAACATAAAGCCGATTGTTCCAATGCCGGTGTGAGTTGAAATGACGGGTGTCGTGTAATCGAATTTGATATCGGAGTACCCGCTTTCCACAATTTTTTCCCGCAGCGGGTCTGCCATCGCACGACCTTCAGAATGGACGATGCCCACTCCTTTAATGATTTTTCCGGCAGTGCGTTCCGTAAAATCATTCATCAAATATTCGACAACTTGTTTATAAGTCCGCGCTTTTGCAACCGGTGTGTATTCTCCACCATCAAGCGAAGCGATCGGTTTGATCTTCAAGAACGAGCCGATCATCGCCCGCCCTTTGCCGATTCTCCCGCCTTTTACAAGGTTATCCAGTGTATCGACTACGACAAAAAGTTTCGTGTTTTCACGAATTTGATCCAATCGGGCGACGATTTCCGCTATCGATTTACCTTCTGCAGCCATATCAGCCGCTTCCATCACTTGAAACCCGAGGGCATAGGAAATATAGCGAGAATCCACGACAGTAACGTCCGTATCCGTTAAATCTGCAGCCGTGCGCGCTGATTCGACTGTTCCACTCATGCCACCTGTCATATGGATGGACAGGACTTGATCGCCGTCTTTTCCAAGGCGGTCGTATAATTCTTTAAACACTCCAGGTGCAGGTTGCGAACTTTTCGGAAGCTCAGCCGATTTTTCCATTAGATCAAGAAATTCCTTCGGTTCCAAATCAACGCGGTCCAAATACGTTTTGCCTTCAACTAATATATTCAATGGCACAACATGCAAATTGTATTTTTCCACTAAATCTGGACTTAAATCTGAAGCTGAATCGGTAACGATGTGAATCTTGGACATGAAGTCACTCCTCTATACAAATATATATTGCTTTTCCTTTAATGAACTTTACTCAAACCTATTTTTGTGGATGGTGCAATTTATGATTTTTCATATGTTGCCAATGCTCGTTCTATGATAGCGCGGACATCGGCACCCATTGTTTTTGAATTTCCTTGCAAAACCGAATCGCTGGAGATTGGTTCTAGCACTTGGACAACTACATGTCCCGGCTTTACTTTATTATTATTCTTTTCCATTATTCCAGCTGTACCGCTAATCGCGATCGGAACAATCGGCACTCCTGAATCTTTGGCAATGCGGACAAATCCAGCCTTGAATTCGCCCAACTCCCCGCCTTTGCTGCGTGTACCTTCTGGAAAAATCAAGATGGAGTGACCATTTTTTAATTTCTCTATCGTATCCCCTATCGATTTCAAAGCACTTCGACGGTCGCTGCGGTCTAGAAATACACAATTCATCTCTTCCATATAAACAGGCAAGACCGGGAATTTGTTCACTTCTTTTTTTGAAATGAATCCAAAAGGCTTTGGTATAGTCGACAATAGCACAGGAATATCAAAATTGCCTTCATGATTGCTCACAAATAGCACTGGGCCTTCCGGTAAATTTTCCAACCCGGTAATATCAATTGTGCTTTTCGTTCGTTTCATAATGCCCGCTGCCCATTTTTGAGGCTGGGAAAAAATCAGCTCATCATATTCAACAAGCCCCAACTCGTTTTTTTTCGCTTTGAATTTCTTTAAATGGACCGCTGCAATCGGCAAATAACCGAATAAATAGGAGAAGGTCCTGATTGTATTATACATTAGATTCGTCTCGTTCCTTTCGCTCAAAAACTAAATAGGAAAATGGAATACCCCCTGACAATTGCTTCTCGGATTCACTCACGAGTTGCCATTCGTCGCCATATTCCGGGAAATAGGTATCCCCTTCGTATGTTTTATGGATTAGCGTGATGTAAAGTCGATGCGCTATCGGCAGCACAGACCGGAAAATCTGCTCTCCTCCAATGATCATGGCTTCCTCATGGACTTCTTCGGCTAAGCGGATGGCGTCCTCTATCGAGTGGACGACGTCTGCGCCTTCTGCTTGATAATCAACATTGCGCGTTACGATGATATTGCGGCGTTTTGGCAATGGACGCCCAATCGACTCAAATGTATTGCGGCCCATAACCATGCCTTTGCCGACAGTATGTTTTTTAAAATAAGCGAGATCTTCCGGAATATGCCAAGGCAATTGATTGTCTTTTCCAATCACAAATCCAGGATCGTGCGCCACCATCAATGAAATCATATTCATTCCTCCTCTACTTTCACGTTTTACACCGCTACTGGGGCTTTAATGCGCGGATGCGGATCATATCCTTCGATCGTGATATCTGCCGATTCCAATTCAAAGATGGATTTTCCTTCACCACCAATTTTCAGCGTCGGTAATGTTTTTGGTTTGCGAGACAATTGCTCTGCCACTTGATCCAGATGGTTGGAGTAAAGATGCGTGTCGCCAGTTGTATACACAAAATCGCCTACTTCAAGCGAACATTCACGTGCGATCAAATGCGTCAATAATGCATACGAAGCGATATTGAAAGGCATGCCTAAAAACACATCCGCACTCCGTTGGTAAAGTTGGCAAGATAATTTGCCGTCCGCCACATAAAATTGGAACATGACGTGACATGGCGGCAGCGCCATTTCATCAATGAATTCAGGGTTCCATGCGGTGACAATATGGCGTCTGGAATCCGGATTTTGTTTGATGGAGTTAATGACATTTTTCAATTGATCTATTGTGCCGCCGTCAGTTTTAGCCCATGAGCGCCATTGTTTGCCATAGACTGGCCCCAAATCGCCATAGGAATCAGCAAAACCTTCTTCGTTGATGATTTTTTCCTGGAATATGTCCATCTGTTCTTTGTAAGCCACTGCGAATTCCGGATCTCTATTTGCTCTGCGTCCAAAATCAGCCATATCCGGTCCTGTATAGTCCTCACTGTTCACCCATTTCGCGAACGCCCATTCATCCCAAATGTGATTATTTTCTTCAATTAGGGATTTTACATTCGTGTCGCCTTTTATAAACCAAAGCAATTCGGACACAATGAGCCGAAACGCTGTTTTTTTCGTGGTCATTAACGGAAACCCTTGGGCCAAATCAAAGCGCATCTGGTGGCCGAATACACTCAATGTGCCGGTGCCTGTCCGGTCTTCCTTTGTTGCTCCATTATGTAAAATATGTGTGCATAAATTTAAGTATTGTTCCATTTCAAGTCGCCTCCAATAGTATATTCATCATAACAAAAATGGCACAAAAAATCCTAGTGAATGCGCGGCGCCTAAAATTTAGAAAAAGGTGGCGCAAGATCTACGAGCAGATCTGCGCCACCTTTAAAGCTTTATCGATGAAATT
>JBFEIJ010000088.1:0-9642 GCA_041553775.1 Planococcus sp. (in: firmicutes) | reverse complement strand
GGCGAAACGAAAACTGGCTCTGTTCTTGTACGCTATTTCACAATTGATTAAAAGTAACGAACCGGCATGCAAAAGCATGCCGGTTTTTTTGTTGTCGAGAAAGTCTTACAGAATTGAATAACGGGTTATATCATCCAAGCGGACTGGCCACTTCGCTTTCCGTGGGCTCAGCTTCAGCCTCCTCGCGACTTACGTCCCTGCGGGGTCTTCAGCTTTCGCTGTCCCACAGGAGTCTGCGTGGCCAGACCGCTTGGAAGGTGCCGTTTTTTCTATGGAGAGATTTAATGGAAATCAATGATTGCATTAAAGATGATAGGATAGTTGATGAAAAAAACCAGCAAAAGCTACTCGGCTTTTGCTGGGTTTTGTTAGTTATTAGGTGGATACAATTGCTGCAAAAAGTCGATCGATTGGACAATCATTTCTTTGAGGACATCCAAATCGACATCGGCTGTTTTATTGATATAGACACAAGCTTTGCCGGTTGTGTGCTTACCGAAACGCTCAAGTAACGGAGCGCGGTCGGGATCTCCCGTAGCGAAATACAGGCTGATCTTTGCTTTACGAGGTGAAAAGCCGACTAACGGGGCATCCCCGGAATGGCCAGTTGGATAAACATAATGATAGGAGCCGAAACCGATTATGCTTGAACCCCACATTTTCGCTTGAAAACCGCTTGTCTCTTCGAAAATTTGCAAGAGCTTATAGGCATCTTCCCGTTTTTTCGGACTTTCTACGCTTTCAATAAATTCAATGACGTCAGCATCTGTTTCTTTTGTTTTCTGCTCATACATTTGCAATCCCTCATTTCGTCCGATTTTTTACAAACAATGCATAGCTGCTTCCGCTTCTTGCCAAGGGACTTTATAGCCTTGGCCTTTGGCGCAGAAAATGGAAGTGGAAGTGTATTCAGGATCGGCCTCTTTGTTATAGGCGATTTGTTCAATGATTTCTTCTTCATTATGACAGAAATCATAACCGTCCGACAATAAGCTGAGCATGCCTTTGCCATGGGTAAAAGCGGCAAATTCTGTGGCGTAATGCATAAAGGAAGCGACGGGCACCGATCCTTCGATGATCGTTTTGCCGTCAGCCATAACAGGTGCATCAAATGTGCCATGCGCTTGCTGAATATCCGATAGGATTTTGCCCATATGGTCGGTATCGACTTTGATTTTAAAACGGTACATCGGCTCAAGCAAACGGTTTTCCGCTTTTTCCAAGCCTTGACGCAATGCACGGTAAGCGGCTTCGCGGAAATCGCCGCCGGATGTATGCTGGTTGTGGCCACGGCCAGTCATTAAAGTAATTTGTACATCGGTTACCGAAGAGCCGGTTAAGATGCCATGATGCTCACGTTCTTGCAAATGATGCAAGATGAGGTTCTGGTGGCCAGTGGACAAATCATCCGAATGGCATTCGTTCGCTAATGTGATGCCAGAGCCGCGCGGCGCCGGCTCGATTTTCAAGTGAACTTCTGCGTAATGGCGCAGCGGTTCAAAATGACCATAGCCCATCACTGGCTGAGCAATCGTTTCTTTGTAAAGAATTTTTGGCGGTTCAAATGATACTGTGAAACCGAAGCGTTCTTGGACAATCTGGCCAAGCACCTCAAGTTGGATCACGCCCATGACCAAAATGTGGATTTCCTGAAAATGTTCATCCCACGTAACACGAAGGGAAGGGTCTTCAGCATCCAGAAACTGAAAAACCTTTAGCATTTCTTTAGGGTGGATGGAAGATGGAAATTCCACTTTTGATTGCAAAGCAGGGGTGGCTAGAAACGAAGCGGCTGAACTAGCTGCACCTAGCCCGTTGCCGATGACAGCCTCTGAAAGGCCGGTCACTGCAATGAGTTCTCCCGCATTAGCAGCATCCACTGCGGTGAATTTTTCGCCGGTATAACGTCTTAATTGCGTCACTTTTTCGCTAACGTTCCGACCGTTTGATACATAGTCGATTTCATCGCGAACGTGCAAGCGTCCGCTTAAAATTTTTAAATAGGTGATGCGCTGGCCTGACGATTCATGCCGGATTTTGTATACTTGTGCAGCAAAGTCGCTGTGTTCTTCATAATGCGTTTCGGTCAATTGGTCGACCAAATCGAAAAATTCCATTACGCCTTCATCTTTTAAAGCAGAACCGTGGTAGCCTATCATTAATTGCCGGGAAGTGACCAATTGTTTCAAAGCAATCATCCACGCATCCGCTTCGTACCCGCTATCCATATAACGTTCAAGCAGTTCTTCGTCGCGTTCAGCGATAAATTCAATTAATTCTTCAGACATCACACCATTTTGAAAAGCGTCGGTTACATCAACTGCGTCCGAATTTAACGATGATCGAATTTCTTCTAGCACTCGCTGTGGATCTGCATTTTCCCGATCGGTTTTATTGATAAAAAAGAAGGTCGGTATTTTATGTTTTTGCAGAAGCTGCCACACTGTTTCCGTATGGCCTTCGACTCCATCAATTGCACTGACAATCAAAATGGCGTAATCCATCACTTGGATTGCCCGTTCCATTTCTGGAGAAAAGTCGACGTGTCCTGGAGTGTCGATTAAATAATAAGTAGAGCCGTTAAAGGAGATTTCAGCTTGATCGGCAAAAATCGTAATGCCTCGGCGTTTTTCAATTTCATGGCTGTCTAGAAAGGCGTCTTGATGATCGACGCGCCCGCGCTGGCGAATGCTTTTGGTATTGAATAATAGCTGTTCGGAGAATGTCGTTTTTCCGGCGTCTACATGCGCCAGGATTCCGATGGTTTTGTTCATATCGCACCTCATTAAAGTCGGTTTGTTTATACAAGTGTAGCAGAATCTAAAGTGGTAAGGGTTAGGGGAAAGGGAGAAAACTCCAGAAAAAAGCCTGCAGGGAAAATTCCCGGCAGGCTTATTATCTATTAAGGGGCAGCGTAGCACGTGACTGCAAAAGCGATGGCTGTTGCGCAGCGTTTGCGGTAAGCGTCGGATTGCAATAATGCAAGTTCTTCCCGGTGGGTCATAAAACCGCATTCCACTAAGACAGCCGGCATTCGGGTGTCCCGCAAGACGGCGAAATTGGCTTTTTTGACCCCGCGGTCGGGGCGGCTAGTGGACAGATGCAATGCCGTTTGAATAGCTTCCGCAAGCTTTATGGAATTGGATTGCGGGTGCAGATAGGTAAAGGTCTCGATGCCATTAGCGCTATTGAATCCGGAACCGGCAGCATTCGCGTGTATGGAAATGAATACATCGGCCTTTAATCGATTCGCAAGTCCGGTCCGTTCGTGAAGTGGCACATCTCCATCGAGGTGGTGGCTGAAAATGACAATGTGGCCATCCAATAACAATCTTTTTTTCACTTCTTCTGCAACGGCGGCATTAAAGTGAAATTCACGCAAGCGCCCATCAGGCGAACGTTTGCCGGGAGTGTTGGGACCATGCCCGGCATCAATGATAATTTTCATGCGAAAACCTCCTTTACCTGCTATATAGTGTTAGACAGACCAAAAGGGGACACGAAAACAGTCAAAGTGGAAAGTTCCATGTTAAAATAGGAGCAAACCGCCAGAATGAAGAAAGAATTTTCAAAAGGCTTTTGCATTTATAGGCGTAAAGGAATGAGGGAGAAGATGGGACAAGTTACAGCAAAACAAGTGATGGACACGTTCGAGTTAAAGTTGATCAGTGGCCAAGATGGTCTTGGACGCCACATTCCAATCAGCGATATCTCTCGTCCAGGTTTGGAGATGGCGGGTTACTTCACGCATTATCCAGCAAATCGAGTACAGCTATTAGGAAAAACGGAATTATCGTTCTTCGCCCTTTTAGAAGCGCAGGAACGCATAGACCGTATGATGAAATTATGTACGGATGATACACCGGCCATTATTGTTGCACATGAGATGGACGTGCCGCCGGAGTTAGTCGATGCTTCAAACAAAAGACACGTGCCGGTTTTCTCGGCAAAGATGTCGACAACTCGATTTTCGAGCATTTTAACGAATTACTTGGAGAGCCAATTGGCGCCAACAACTGCGCTCCATGGCGTACTCGTCGATATTTACGGGGTCGGGGTATTGATCACGGGGAAAAGCGGCGTTGGTAAAAGTGAGACGGCGTTGGAGCTCGTTAAAAAAGGACATCGTCTAGTCGCAGATGATTGCGTAGAAATTCATCAAGAAGGCGAGAACACGTTAATTGGCCATCCGCCAAAACTGATTGAGCATTTGCTCGAAATTCGCGGAGTGGGCATTATCGACATTATGACGCTATTCGGCGCGAGCGCAGTACGCACATTTAAACGCATCTCGCTCGTTATCGATTTGGAGTTATGGGACGCAGATAAAACATACGACCGGTTGGGGCTGGAAGAAGAAAAGATGCGCATCATCGATACCGATTTGACCAAGCTGACCATTCCTGTTCGACCTGGACGGAACTTGTCGGTCATCATTGAAGTAGCAACGATGAATCATCGTTTGAAACGCATGGGCGTCAACGCTGCAGAAGAATTTTCGAAGCGGCTCGATGACGTGCTTGCAGCAGATTCAAATTAAGGGAATGGGAAGGTGCATTTGATGTTTTCAATTTTAGCTTCAATAGATCCAATCGCATTTGCGCTCGGTCCGATCGAAGTGCGTTGGTATGGGGTCATCATCGCGACAGGAATTGTCATCGCGTTTTTAGTCGGTCAACGTGAAATGGTCAAACGGGGTCTTCATCCGGATTTTCTGACGGATCTGTTGATATGGGCGGTGCCGCTCGCAATTGTCGGGGCGCGCATTTATTATGTCATGTTCGAATGGGAAAATTACAAAGACAATCCCGCTGAAATTATCGCGATTTGGAATGGTGGGATTGCGATTCACGGAGCGCTTATCGCTTCAGTGATCGTCGCGTATATTTTTACAAAACGCCGCAACACGCCATTTTTAAAAGTGGCAGATATTTTAGCTCCGAGTATTTTAATCGGCCAAGCAATCGGCCGGTGGGGAAATTTCATCAACCAGGAAGCACATGGCGGTGAAGTGTCGCGCCGTTTCTTGGAGAATTTAGCGATTCCAGATTGGATCATCAATCAAATGTACATAGATGGCGCTTATTACCATCCGACGTTTTTGTATGAATCGTTGTGGAGCTTGGTCGGTATCATAATCTTGCTCTTGCTTCGCCGAGTGAATTTGGTGCGCGGCGAAATGTTTTTCTTCTATATGATATGGTATTCAATCGGCCGCTTCTTTATCGAAGCGATGCGGACAGATAGTTTATACGTAATTGGCGAGCTCAGAGCTGCCCAATTGGTATCGGTCGCGGCTATTGTGATCGGTTTGGCTTTTATCATTTACCGCCGGGTGAAATTAAAAAACCCTCCACGTTATTTGGATAAATAGAAAGAAAGAAGAGATGGAATGCAGACATTGAAAAAAGGGTTAAACGCGGGTTTGAAAACGACATGGTCATTAGGAAAAATCATTTTTCCAATTACGCTATTGGTCACAATGCTGCAATTTACACCGGTCTTGCCGTTTATCATTAAACTGGTAGCACCGTTGATGGGCCTTTTTGGTCTTAGCGGTGAAGCCGCTATTCCGCTGGTGCTCGGAAATGCGTTGAACCTATATGCAGGGATTGCCGGTATCTTGTCATTAGAGCTGACGGTCAAAGAAGTGTTTATCTTGGCTGTCATGCTGTCTTTTTCACATAATATTTTTATTGAAACCGGTGTGGCGCTGAAAGTAGGCGTTAAATTATGGGTCGTGCTTACGGTTCGTTTCGGTTTGGCCGCATTGTCTGCTGTCATTATAAACCTTGTGTGGCAAGGGGGAGGCGAGACAGCGCAATATGGATTTGCGCCTCCTGTCGCCGCTGCGCCAGAAGGATGGGGCAACATCTTCCTGTTGGGTCTGGAGAAGGCGTCGTTTGGGGTGTTGCAGCTCGCGCTGATTGTGATTCCGTTGATGGTCATGATTCAAGTATTAAAAGATAAGCATTATTTGCAGCGTATTTCAGAAAGTATGGTTCCGTTGACCCGCCTCTTGGGCGTTCAGAAAAATGCTTCTTTGACCTTGGCATCAGGGCTTGTTTTTGGATTGGCGATGGGCGCAGGAGTAATGATTCAAGCCGTACAGGAAGATGGTGTCAGCCGCAAAGATGCGACGCTCGCATTTATTTTCCTGGTTGCTTGTCATGCTATTGTTGAAGATACGTTAATTTTCATTCCGCTCGGCATTCCGATATGGCCGCTTCTCGGCATTCGCGTAGCAACAGCGCTGATTTTAACCATTTTCGTGTCCTATGTATGGAGAAAAGCGGAGCAAAATCACAAAGGAGCGGTTTCCACATGATTTATGCAATTGAAGGGTTACCGGCTTCCTCAAGGCAGGGAGTCTGATGAGAAAAACAGAGCGGCATTTTGTAGAGGGTTCCAATTCGCTTTGGCATATATACAAGACCGTCCCATTTTGGAAAGTCGCGAAGAATTTCCTGGTCATTCAAACCGCACGGTACACACCATTTTTGCCAATGAAAAATTGGCTTTACAAAAAATTTCTGGGCATGGAAATTGGTGAACATACGTCTTTTGCATTGATGGTCATGCCGGATGTCATGTTCCCGGAAAAAATCAAAATCGGAAGAAATTCTGTCATTGGCTATAACACCACCATATTGGCGCATGAATACCTGATTAAAGAGTACCGATTAGGGGAAGTAGTAATAGGAGACGAAGTATTGATCGGCGCCAATAGCACGATTTTGCCCGGAGTAAAAATTGGCGACGGTGCTATTGTTTCCGCTGCCACATTGGTTCATAAAGATGTGCCTGCCGGTGCTTTTGCCGGCGGCAATCCCATGAAAATCATTTATACAGCTGAACAGATGGCGCATCGCCAACAACCAAAATCCTGATAGCCGGAGTGCTTTCAGGATTTTTTTCTAAATCCTTGACGATTGAAAGCAAAATAAGATAAACTAGCATTACTTCAATACTCTACCTGATTAGCGAACTAAAGTATTATATCCAAAAATAGGAAGTGATTACATGACAATTCAAATGTTTGAAAAACCATTAGGCATGCGAGATGATTTCCCATTTATCGCTAAGAAAAAATCGGCGTTGCGTGCTAAAGGCACAGCAATCATGGAACAAGCAGGCTACGGTATGCTGCAGACGCCGACATTGGAATATTATGAAACAATCGGGAAGATTTCAGCAATACCAGATAATGCATTGTTCAAGCTCCTCGACAGCCAAGGTGAAACGTTGGTATTGCGACCAGATATGACTTCACCAATCGCCCGAGTCGCAGCTTCAAAATTACTTAAAGAAAAAATGCCGATTCGACTCGGCTATTATTCAAATGTATTCCGGGCTCAAAAACGTGAAGGCGGTCGGCCAGCGGAATTCGAACAAATGGGCGTCGAGTTGATTGGTGATGATTCCCTTTATGCAGATGCAGAAGTGATCATACTCGCTTCTACCATTCTGAAAGAATTGAATGTAGAATCTGGACGGGTCGTCATCGGCAACACGCAATTATTGCATTTAATCTTACAAGATTTTGGACTCGATGAAGGCCAAATCGAGGCTGTTCGCGAAACGCTCGTATCAAAGAACAATGTCGGCTTTGATGAGTTGACGGATTTCATGGATATGGATGAAACAAAAAAAGACGCATTTAAAAAAATAATGGCAACATCTTCCTTAGAAGATTGGAAGGCTTATGTCGATTTTTCCAATAGTCAACAAGCTTCTTTATACGAAGAAATGCTGAAGTTAAACCAAATCATTGCACGCAATGGCTTATCAGAAGCCGTCACTTATGACTTATCGTTTATCAGCCATATGACGTATTACACAGGATTAGTCTTCGAATTCTACGGAGCCGGAAGTGGATTTCCGTTAGGCAATGGCGGTCGCTATGATGGATTGATGCAGCAATTCGGCTTGCAAGTCGGGGCCACAGGTTTTGGCCTGCGCATCGATCGATTATTGGAAGTGTCTTCAAACAACGTTCGTGAAGAAAAGCATACATTGATTTTATTTGATGAACAATCAGAGGAACAAGCGCATCAACAAGCACAGGAGCTACGTGCACAAGGAACACGCACAACGCTGCAATATGCTCCGGCTGTCCAAGATACTGAGAGCTTTAGCGCTTTGTTTGATGAAGTCAGAAATTTAGGAGGCGCAGCTAATGGATGAATTGACAATTGCGATGCCAAAAGGCCGCATATTCGAAGAAGCATATGAATTGTTGGTCAATGCAGGCTATGATTTGCCGAAAGAACTCGACGATTCACGCAAACTCATCGTAGAGGCGCCGAATGAGCGGATTCGGTTTATCTTGGCGAAACCGATGGACGTACCGGTTTATGTTGAACATGGTGTAGCGGATGTCGGCATTGCCGGCAAAGACGTTTTGCTCGAACTCGACCGTTCGGTTCACGAACTTCTTGATCTGGGCATTAGCCGCTGTTATATCGCGACAGCAGGACTGCCGAATACGGAAATGAATGAAGTGACGCCGCGCATTGCAACGAAATATCCGAAAATCGCGTCTCGTTTCTACCGGGGCAAAGGCGAACAAGTGGAAATCATCGAGTTGAACGGTTCGATTGAATTAGCTCCAATGATCGGCCTTGCTGACCGCATTGTCGACATTGTGTCAACCGGCAAAACATTAAAAGAAAATGGACTTGTCGAATATGAGGAAATCGTGGAAATCACTTCTCGTTTAATCGCTAACCCGGTCAGCTACCGACTGAAACAAGACCGCATTCGCGAACTTGTGGACAAGTTAAGAGAGCAGGTGCAAAAATGAAGCAGGAACAGCTGAAATCCGGCATCTCCATTAGACGGACTCTTGCTGAAGCAAGTGCAGAGCAATTGGCTGCGGTAAAAAGCATCATCACGGCTGTCCAGCAAGAAGGGGACGTAGCCTTAAGCCGCTTTACTGAAAAATGGGACGGCGTAAAACTTGAAAGTTTGCGCGTCAGCCCGGAAGAAATCGATGAGGCGGTTAACCGCTTTGAACCACAGCTGCTATCCGACTTGACGGAAGCAGCAGACAATATCCGCGTCTACCACGAATACCAACGGCAAGAAGGCTATAAGCACACGAATGAAGACGGCTCTTATGTGGCGCAGCGTGTTACATCGATTCCGTCTGCGGGATTATATGTACCCGGCGGCACAGCGGCTTATCCTTCATCTGTGTTGATGAACGTCATTCCGGCACAAGTTGCGGGCGTAAAACGCATCGTACTTGTCTCACCACCGGGTACAGACGGCAAACTGTCTGACGGCGTGCTAATCGCAGCGCACATTCTTGGAATCGATGAAATCTATAAAGTCGGTGGCGCGCAAGCTATTGCTGCTTTGGCATATGGCACCGAATCCATCCAACCGGTCGATAAAATCACAGGTCCTGGTAATGTATTTGTGGCGTTGGCGAAGCGGGAAGTGTTCGGCGATGTCGCAATCGATATGATTGCGGGTCCAAGTGAGATCACGGTCATTGCTGACGAAACGGCATATGCCGACGAAATCGCAGCGGATCTCTTGTCCCAAGCGGAACACGATCCGATGGCGACAGCAGTGCTATTGACCACGAGTCAAAAAATGGCTGATGCCGTTTCAAAAGAAGTCGATAAGCAG
>JBFEIJ010000087.1:0-9796 GCA_041553775.1 Planococcus sp. (in: firmicutes) | reverse complement strand
TTTTAACTGGGCTGACGTAGAAAAGGAATTCAGTTGGTCGGAAACCGGGAAAATCAATATGGCGCATGAAACGATTGACCGCCATGCTGAATCAGATCGAAAAAACAAAGTTGCACTTTATTACCAAGATGCAAACCGCAACGAATCTTACACATTCTATGAAATGAAACGCATGACAAACCGAGCTGCAAATCTTTTGAAAGCGCATTCGGATTTGGAAAAAGGAGATCGCTTCTTTATTTTTATGCCGCGTTCGCCCGAATTGTATTTTGCCATGTTCGGCGCATTGAAAATGGGTCTGATTGTCGGACCGTTATTTGAAGCATTTATGGAAGGCGCGATTTACGATCGATTGGATGACAGTGATGCTAAAGCGATCATTACGACGCCGGAACTATTGCCGCGCATTCCATTAGACCGTTTACCGAATTTGAAAACGGTCTTTATCGTAGGTGAAAACGTACAAGAAGACAATAAAACAGTGGATTTCATGAAACATCTTCACACATGTTCGGATCGTTTTGATGTAGAATGGCTGGATAAAGAAGACGGCTTAGTGCTGCATTATACATCCGGTTCGACAGGCAAGCCTAAAGGCGTATTGCATGCACAATATGCGATGGTTCAGCAATACCAGACAGGTAAATGGGTATTGGATTTGAAAGAGCAAGATATATACTGGTGCACCGCCGATCCGGGCTGGGTAACAGGCACGGCGTATGGTGTGTTCGCCCCGTGGTTGTCAGGCACGACCACTGTGATTATCGGCGGACGCTTCTCGCCGGATGCATGGTACAAAGCGGTCGAAGATTTCGGTGTCACGGTATGGTATAGTGCACCAACCGCTTTCCGTATGTTGATGGGGGCGGGGGATGCATTAGTGAAAGAATATGATTTGTCTACTTTGCGGCACGTTCTCTCAGTAGGTGAACCCTTAAATCCTGAAGTTGTCCGTTGGGGTGTTAAAGTGTTCGAAAAACGTATTCATGATACTTGGTGGATGACGGAGACGGGTGCTCAAACCATTTGTAATTATCCTTCAATGGATATCAAACCAGGATCAATGGGCAAGCCGCTACCTGGCATCAAAGTCGCGATCGTCGACGATCGCGGAAACGAATTGCCGCCGAACCAAATGGGCAACTTGGCGATTGAAAAAGGTTGGCCATCGATGATGAGACAAATTTGGAACAACCCAGCAAAATACGATTCCTATTTTATCAACGATAAATGGTACGTTTCGGGGGATTCCGCTTATAGAGATGAAGACGGGTATTTCTGGTTCCAAGGCCGAGTTGACGATGTTATCATGACTTCTGGCGAGCGCGTTGGACCCTTTGAAGTAGAAAGCAAGCTACTCGAACATCCGGCCGTGTCAGAAGCTGGCGTTATCGGTAAACCGGACCCTGTCCGTGGAGAAATCATCAAAGCGTTCGTGGCATTAAATGAGGGCTATGAACCTTCTGAGGAATTGATTCAAGACATCCAGCAATTTGTGAAAAAAGGACTGGCTGCCCATGCGGCGCCGAAAGAAATTGAGTTCAAAGACAAATTGCCGAAAACACGCAGCGGTAAAATTATGCGTCGTGTATTAAAAGCTTGGGAGCTGGATTTACCGACAGGTGATTTATCCACAATGGAAGATTAAATGAATAGAAAAAAGTCGCAGCTATTGAAGCTGCGACTTTTTTTATGCCTCATCACCACTATGCAAATCCAAAGTTCTAGATTGCAATGTGGTGAATCAACAGTTTTCAGGTATTAGGGTTTTGGAGCAGCTGGTTTTTCAGGTTCCGGGTCAGGTTCAGCCGGTTTTTCGGGTTTTGACGCAGCTGGTTTCGATGCATCTGGTTTTTCAGGTTCCGGGTCCGGTTCAGCTGGTTTTTCAGGTTTTGGTTCTGGTTCAGCTGGTTTTTCAGGTTTTGGTTCAGCTGGTTTTTCAGGTTTAGGCTCAGCTGGTTTTTCAGGTTTCGGTTCAGCTGGTTTTTCAGGTTTAGGCTCAGCTGGTTTTTCAGGTTTAGGCTCAGCTGGTTTTTCTTCTTTCGGTTCTTCTTTTGGAGGTGGCTCCGGCTTCGCTTCTTCAATCGTCACTGCGTTAGAAGGCGATGATTGTTTTCCGGTAATATCCACAGCTACTACAGTATAGCTTCCCGGACCTGGCAAACTATAAGAGTTGCCTTTTGATTCGGAAATAGAAGCGATTGATGAGCCACTGCGGTAAATGCGGTAGCCGACAACGTCTTTCGACGATGAATTGCTCCAAGTGATTGTGGAGCCGCTAAGTTTCGCGCTGACTCCTGAAGGTGCTACTCCGTCATGTTCCAATGTTGCACCAGATACAATATTTGAGAATTTGGAGTTGCCCGGGAATAATTTCCCTGCGTCACCACCGAATGGAGCAAGCATGCGGTCAACGAAGTCTTGATTGACGCCAGTTCCGCCGCTAGAAACAAATTCAGAAGGTGTACTTGGCAACGCAGCATATTTTTTGCCGTTAACGGTAGTGTAAGAGCCGGATGTCAAACTATCATCGGGTTTTGTAGGCACCATGATATTCGAGATGAACAGATCCGATCGAACAAGTCCAGCGTCTGTACATGCTTTGCCAGGCGCAAGTCCTGAAATTCCACAGAATGAACGGCTGACAACGCCTTTAGGTTCTTTGAATTTTTCTTTTGTACCAAAAAGTTTCGGATCCACTTCATAAGCAGTATTCATTAAGCTCGCCCAAAGCTGATTAACACGTGTGGACGGCGCCAAGTTTTGGTTTTTAAAATTGTCGAGTGAATATGTCTCTTTATCGTAGCCGAGCCATACACCCATAGTTACGTTTGGATTATAGCCAACAAGCCATACGTCACGTGTTTCTTGTGTCGTACCTGTTTTGCCGGCGAAATCGCTGCCAAATTGAAGCAGGCCATTTGCCCGGCTTGCCGTTCCGCGGTCCGTTTTGAAAATGTCACGGAGCATATCTGTCAGAACATAAGCTGCTTGAGGTGTATAAATTTCTTTTTCTTCGACTTTTTGTTCGAAAATAATATTGCCTTCGGCATCTTCAATGCGTGAAATCATGTGGGCTTCGACGCGCTTCCCGCCGTTGGCAAGAGTTGCGTAGCCACTTGTCACTTCTTCGACAGAACCTTCGATACCGCCGCCAAGTGCAGCAGACGTATTATAGTTTTCATTTTCTACCACAGTAGAGAAACCGTTATTCATCAAATATTGAATTGGCATTTTTTCTTTAATCTGAGCAAACAAACGTAGGGCAGGTAAGTTTTGCGACTCAGCCAATGCATTACGTGCAGGCATGATTCCTTGTTCACTGTCAGCAAAAAAGTTGGAAGGTTTATAGGTTGTTCCGTTGTCATTCATTTCGAATTTCACATCGACAACAGGACTGCCTGCACCAATCGCTCCGAATTCAAGAGCGGGACCATAAACCAATAATGGTTTAACGGTTGATCCGATTGAACGGAAGGCTTGAGTAGAGTGGTTTAAAGCTTCAACTTTATAGTCGCGCCCTCCAACAAAGCTCAAAATTCGGCCCGTGTTGTTTTCAATGGTCATACTACCGACTTGAACGGGCAATTTCTTGGTGATTTCTTTGCCATCTTCATCTGTCCCTTGAATGCTTAACGTCGTACCATAACCTTTGTAAGCATCTTTTGCTTTTTCCTGTGCATCGTATAAATCTTTGTTTAACGTAGAATAGATGCGATAACCGTTCGAACGAACTGCTCGATCTGCTAAAATTGAGTATTCTTCGAATAATTTATCGTTGCCAGCCAATTCCTCAAGATCGATGCCATCTTGTGTCGCAAGTACATCCATAATGATACGGTTTGCGCGTTTCTGTAATTCAGCAGTGATAAAAGGATATTTCTCATAAGAGCTTGATTCGCCAGTACGGAAATCTTTTACAATATCGTATGAGACTGCTTCATTGTATTCTTTATCTGAAATATAATTTGTCTCTCTCATACGGAATAGAACGGTTTTCATACGGTCAATCCCATACTGCAGAGATTCTTCATCTTTTAATTTACCTTGATCTGATGAATAAGGTGTATAACGGAAAGGGGCCTTTGGAATACCTGCGATAAACGCTGCTTGAGGTAAATTCAATTCGCTAGCGGGTACATTGAACAGCGCATTTGCCGCGGTTTCGATGCCTGCAATATTAGCGCCTGAAGAACTTCTTCCATAAGGAATAATATTCAGGTAAGCTTCAAGAATTTCATCTTTATTCATGAACTTTTCTAAGCGCATGGCGAGCAAGATTTCTTTTGCTTTACGCTCATACGAAACCTCGTTCGTAAGAATTTGGTTTTTGATCAATTGCTGCGTTAATGTCGATCCGCCTGTCTGGGTATCGGAATTTGAAACATCTTGCAATAATCCACGGAAAATGGCTTTCGGTACAATGCCGTCGTGATCATTGAAATATTCATCTTCTGTTGCCAGGACTGCGTCGATTGCGTAGTCAGAAACTTTGTCGAGCGTTGTTACTTTACGCTCGAGGTCGGTTTGAATGTTGCCGATATAGACTTCGTTGTCGAAGTATAATTCGGAGGTTTCGTTATAATTGTAGATTTCCTTTTTCATCTCTTCGGGTGTCCGTAATTTTTCTTCATCTACTAAAGATGCGAAATAACCGGCTCCGACAGATGCGGCAAATACACCACCAGTGAGTAATATGATGAATAATAGGATAGCTAAATTCCAAAATACGCTAGTGGTGATATTTAACCTCTTATACCATTTGGTAGCGGTCCATTTATTGTAAGTTTCTTCAGTGCTGTTAAGAATCTTCCTGAATTTATCTTGCACATTATTCCCCCCCTAAAATCTCGTTTCATTATAGCATATTCTCTCATATTCATCTAAAACATTGACATTAAGAGAGAATAAAGTAAACTTATTTTATAGATTTTATATGAAAACGAAGAAGAGTCCGAAGTAGGGCGTGCGAACTTTGTCTAGAGAGCCGGTGTGTGGTGCAAACCGGTCAAAGCGCATTGTCTGAATTACAGGCTTGGAGTTTGCGGCAGTGCCCCGTTCGGCACGCATTGAGACGGGGAATCGAATTCTCTAAGCTGGGTGGTACCGCGCGAAAGCGCCCCTGCATGAATTTTTCATGCAGGGGCGCTTTTTATTGCCTCAGGAGCTTCTTCGGATTTATCAGTAGAGTTTGAGAATCGGCAATTGCTGATTGAATATGAATTAATGAGGAGGAGTTTGTTTTGAGTAACGGCTTATTGGATGATTTAAAGTGGAGAGGCCTCATCTACCAACAAACAGATGAAGAAGGATTAGCGGAATTATTAGAAGCACAAAAAATTTCGTTATATTGTGGAGTGGATCCGACTGCAGATAGCATGCACATCGGCCATATTGTGCCATTGTTAACATTGCGCAGGTTCCAAATGCATGGGCACCAACCGATTTTATTAGTAGGTGGAGCAACGGGTACAATTGGAGATCCATCAGGAAGAAATGAAGAGCGCCAATTGCAAACAATGGAGCAAATCGATCACAATGTACGCGGCATCAAAGTTCAGATGGAGCAAATTTTTGATTTTGCATCTGAAAATGGAGCTGTATTGGTCAATAATAATGACTGGATTGGCAAGATGAGCACGATTGAATTTTTGCGTGATTATGGGAAATTGATTTCCGTCAATTACATGCTGGCAAAAGACTCAGTCGCATCACGTTTGGAAACGGGAATTTCCTTTACGGAATTCTCGTATACTTTGATCCAAGCGATTGATTTTAATCATCTGTATAATCATTTCAACTGCCGCGTTCAAGTCGGCGGATCCGATCAATGGGGCAACATCACCTCGGGTCTTGAAGTGATTCGCAAGACGCATGATGCAGAAGATACGAAAGCATTCGGCATCACGATTCCGCTTGTGACAAAAGCGGATGGTACGAAATTCGGGAAATCAGCGGGTGGCTCTGTGTGGCTCGATGCGAAAAAGACTTCTCCGTATGAATTTTACCAATTCTGGATCAACACAGCCGATTCTGATGTGATTAAATACTTGAAGATTTTCACGTTCATTGAACGCGAAGAAATTGAAAAGCTTGAGAAATCTGTTGAAACGGAAGCTCATCTGCGGAAAGCGCAAATTGCGTTAGCTGAAGAAATGACCAAGCTGATTCACGGTGAACAAGCGTTGCTTGATGCACAGCGCATTACAAAAGCGTTGTTTAGCGGAGATTTGAAAGCATTGTCTGCCGATGAAATGCGTTCGGCATTTAAAGACGTCCCGTCAGTGGAGATGCCAAAAGAGCCGAAATCCATTGTCGACTTGATCGTCGAAGCAGGGATCTCACCTTCTAAACGTCAAGCTCGAGAAGATGTGACAAATGGCGCGATTTCCATCAATGGCGAAAAAGTGATGGACCTTGAGTACGTGATTGATGAAAAAGATCGCCTTGAAGATGCTTTCGCTATAATCCGCAGAGGCAAAAAGAAATACCATATGGTTCAATTTCAATAATTGAGTTTCAAAAGGACGGTGCTACAATACCGTCCTTTTTATTTTGTGAATTACGCGTGTTTTAATCTGTCTTCGTCGGGTAAATAAAAACTAGACACAATTTCAAGACATAAATGAATAATTCCACCATTTATAGGAGGCGTTAACACAATGTCAAAAGTTATTGGTTCGTATCACAATGAAGAAGATGCAATTACTGAAATTGAAGCATTAAAGCGTCAAGGGTTTCGGTCGGAAGACATTTCGGTCATCAGCAAAAACAAAGATGAAACCCGTCATGTTACTGAAGAAACGGGCACGCATGCCGGTGAAGGTGCGGCAAGCGGGGCTTTAACAGGTGGAGCATTTGGCGGTCTAGGCGGGGTATTAGCCGGACTTGGCTCATTAGCTATTCCTGGTATCGGTCCAATTGTTGCAGCGGGTCCCATTGTAGCTGGATTGACAGGTGCTGCCGCTGGAGCAGGCGTCGGCGGTCTTGCAGGAGCATTGATCGGAGCAGGCATACCGGAACATGAAGCAAAAGAATATGAAACGCATGTTAATGATGGCCGCATCTTAGTGTTGGTTGACGACGATTCCACTGATGGACCAGTCAGTCGACGCGACACAGTTGGTGAGGAATTTCAATCAAGCGAAATGAACGGTCGAAATGACGGAGCGCATTTAGACGATTCTCATGTGATCAAAGAAAATCACGAAGATGTTCGAAATGGGCAGAGTCCGTTATTCACCGATGACAATGAAACATTGAACCGAGGGCGATCAGGTCTGTAAATGCAAAGAGCCACCCGACAAGGATGGCTCTTTGTTAATTTTTCAGTTGTTTGTTGCGGATGAAATCGGGAGTCTCCATATCGTGAAACAATTCAGGGTGAATCAGTTTCCCCAATTTTATCGCTCCTTCAATCAAGCGTGGGGAAGGACGGCAATATAGCTCTTCTTCCATTATATGAATTTCTTCATACGCTTTCATCTGATTCCAGCCTGGTCGTTTTCGAACAAGCTCAGGTTTTACTTTTGATGTCATAATGCCGACCCAGGCAAGAAGGATGTAATCGGGATCTCGTTTTTCGATATCCGCCCAGTCTGTTTGGATATTGGCAGAGTCAATGTCGGAGAAGGTGTTGCGGCCGCCAGTGATTTCGCTGATTTCGCTAAGCCAATTGATGTTACCGGGAGTGAAAACGGGTTTCGGCCACCATTCCCAATACAGTGAAGGACGCGTATTGGCGGCGGCAGAACGTAGTTTAATGTCTTCAATCACTTGTTGATAAGCTTTGAAAACGGGTTGTGCATCAATGCCACACGCTTTGCCGACTGTCAGTAAATCGTTGCCTATTTCATCGAGTGATTGTGGATTTAGTATCAAATGAGAAATATCTCGTTTCTTGAGCTCCTCAATATTCTTTTCCATACCAGGCACGCTTAACGAAGCCAAGACCAAATCAGGTTTTAAGGCTTGAAGTTCGTCCATTCGAATGTCGAGATCGGGTCCGAGTCGTGGCAACGCATTTATTTGCTGTGGCCAATCGGAAAAATCATCGACACCGACTAATAAATGCTCAGCATTCAAAAAAGCGAGAAGTTCCGTATTGCTCGGACAAATTGATATGATTCGCATGAACATGCACCTCCAATTAGCTTCAGTTTATCATAATCTGGATAACTCGTGAAACGCGATGTCGCATTATCAATCGAGTATGACAAAGCATAACAATTAGAAAAAATTTACTTTATCAATGCATATTGAACAGGAATGTATTAATATTAAGAAAAGTGATTTGGTTTGAACAAAAGGAGAGACAGCATGATTAAAAATCAAGCGTTGCATGATTATATAAGTGAACGAACTTGGGATTTGACAGAAAATTGGTATTCAACACTTGATAAAAGCAAAGGCGGGGTTTACGGAACGAGCGACCCTGATAAAATTGCCCTTTTAAAAAACCAAAACCATGAATTTCACAAACGGTTTTGTTCGATGTTTTTAAAAGAAGAAAATGAATTCTACGAAAATTTTCATGAATGGATCGAAGAAATAGCTGAAGACGAGGCGCATTTAGAAACGCCGCTCGTTTCCATGATTGAAGAATTTTTCCGCACGCAATTGCAATACTTGGAAATGGTAGGCGAGTTTACAGCAGAAAATCGCGATTCTGTCACCGTTGAGCAATTGAACGAATGGAATGTATCGATTGTCGATACGATATCAAAAGTGATCGTGGAATTCACTACTCAAAATGCTAAAACGGCGCAAGAGCGTCTCCATCAACAACAGCAATTGATTGTAGAAATGAGTGCACCGGTCATCTTATTGACCAAGAATGCTGGGATGTTGCCATTGATTGGGGAAGTCACGTCTCACCGCGCATCCATTATTTTTGAAAAAACGTTGAAACAGGGTTCGAAACATAACCTGGAAAGATTGTTCATTGACTTGTCAGGTGTACCAATCATCGACACGATGGTTGCCCAACAAATTTTCCAGCTGATCACCGGATTGGAAATCATCGGTGTTAAAACAGCATTATCAGGCATCAGCCCGGTCATTGCACAAACCGCTGTCCATTTAGGCATTAAATTCGTAGACATCGAAGTGTATAATACATTGGCGCAAGCTTTAAAACAGAACAAGATTCATTTCGAAGAATAAACGCCAAATAAAAACCCTTAGCTTTTTAGGCTAAGGGTTTTTTGCATAGAAAAAACCCTCCAGGCGAACCTGGAGGGTTTTCATCAATCGATTAACGTGAGTAGAACTCAACGATCAATTGTTCGTTGATTTCAGCAGACAATTCGCTGCGCTCTGGAAGGCGTACGAATGTACCTGTTTTGCTATCAGCGTCAAAAGTTACGTATTCAGGAACGAAGTTGCTTACTTCGATAGCTTCGTTAACAACGTCAAGGTTGTTAGATTTTTCACGGAAAGCAATCGTTTGTCCTGGTTTTACGCTGAATGACGGAATGTCAACGCGTTTGCCATCAACAAGGATGTGGCCGTGGTTTACTAACTGACGAGCTTGGCGACGAGTGCGCGCAAGACCTAAACGATAAACAACGTTATCAAGGCGAGCTTCAAGCAAGATCATGAAGTTTTCACCGTGTTTACCAGGCATTTTGCCTGCTTTGTTGAATAGCGTTTTGAATTGGCGTTCGTTAACACCAAACATGAAACGTAGTTTTTGTTTTTCTTGAAGTTGCAAACCGTACTCAGAAACTTTTCTGCGTTGGTTAGCACCGTGTTGACCTGGTGCGTAAGGGCGTTTTTCTAATTCTTTACCTGT
>JBFEIJ010000086.1:0-10124 GCA_041553775.1 Planococcus sp. (in: firmicutes) | reverse complement strand
GAATGCCTTGTACAAGGACGTTGTCGTCTTCAGACAATGTTGCTGCACTCACCAAATCTTCTTCTCCAAGAATCACTTCATTGAAGTAATCAAATGTACCTGAATCTGTGCCTGGAGAATAGAATATGATTTCTTCATCTGGCCATTCCGGATTGACGTCTGCCCACGTTTTTGTCGTGCCGTCTTCAATCCAGATCTTTTTCAAATCCTCTACTGTTAAATCTTCGATCCAGTCATTGTCTTTATTGACTACAACCGTCAGTCCATCATATGCCAATAGGAATTCTGTATATTCAATGCCTGCTTTTTCAAGGCTTTCGATTTCTTCTTCTTTAATAGGGCGTGATGCATTTGAGAAGTCAGTTTCACCTTGCATGAATTTTTCAAAACCGCCGCCTGTACCAGAAACACCAACAGTAACTTGAACATCTGGTTCTACTGCCGCATATTCTTCAACAATTCCTTCCAAGATAGGTGCTACAGTCGAAGATCCGTCTCCAGATACCGCGCCTGACGCTTCTCCACCTTCACCAGGTTGTGTTGCGTTGCCGCCACATGCGCCTAGCATTAATGCAGATCCAAGGATTGTTGATGCCATTGCGTATTTCCAAATTCTCATTTAATGTTTCCCCCTAAAGTTTATGTTTGCTTTACAATGCTTACTATAAACACCTATTGTTGAGGACGTATAAAGCCAATGTTAAGAAATTGTAAACGCAAAAAAAGCGCTGGCGCATTGGGGAATTCCCATGCACCAGCACTTTTTTTATTGTGCAGCTTGAACTGCGTCTTCTTCTGTTTCTTCGCCTTCTTCAATGACGTTCTTTGAATAAGGTGCTTTTATAGCAGACGTTGATTCTTCAGCATCTTTATTTTTTATTTCGAAATATTTATCTACCGCCGCTCTCGCGATTTTGTGAGTGGTAGTCGGTACACGAGATGGGTCTGTCGTGATATAAGGAATCATCACCGCATATGCGATTTCCGGATTGTCATACGGCGCAAATCCAACGTGTGTGGTATTGACGGAATCCTTAGTATAGAAAGGACTTTCTTTATCGTCGTAATACTCAATTTGGGCTGTACCGGTCTTCCCTGCACCTTCATAAGCTGCATCATTAAAGAATGAACGCGCCGAACCTGAATTGCCGGAATATACGAGGCGCATCCCTTTTTTCACTTGATCGATTTCAGCTTGCGTATTATTAATGCGGTTCAACACTACCGGCTCGATAACTGTCTCCACTGGCCCAAGTGTAACGCCATCTTCTGAAGGCTGACGGATTTCCTTGACGACATGCGGCTTCATACGGTAACCATCATTGGCAATTGTGGAAATGTATTGTGCCAATTGCATCGGTGTATACGTGTCATATTGACCGATTGCTAAATTTAAGAACGTACCTGGCTGAACTTTCGTATAATCTCCAGCATAGCCTGTCCCTTCATTAGGTAAATCAATACCAGTTCTAACGCCAAGCCCGAATTGAGCGAACGAATTACGCATCGTCTCCCAATGTTCGGGCTTTACGCTAATTCCACGGTTGTATTCATACGTATTCCCTGATAGTGCTAAAGCAATTTTAAACATATAAACGTTTGATGAACGTTCCAATGCTTGCAAATCACTCAATGGAATTCGATTAAACATTGTCCGGTTAAATATTGAACCTTTTATAGCAGGATCTCCTAGAAGTTTTAAGGGTTCATCAATCATGACTTGGTTTAATTCTACGACATTTTCATGGTAGCCGGTCAAAAGTGTTGCCCCTTTAACGACCGAACCGCTTGGATAAGCAGCTGTAATAGCACCAAACGAATAATCCCGCACGATTTGTTTACCATTTTCATCTTTATCAAGCTGCTTGCCGACCATCGAAATGACTTCCCCAGTGCGTGGATCCATCATGACAATGTAAGCATCTCTAACAAGTTGCGAGTTCGGGCCCGCTTTCAGTTCGATCAAATGCTCTTCAACAATATCTTCGACGGCACTTTGAACTTCAGAATCGATTGTTAATACCAAATCTTTACCCGGCTCACCGCTATCGACGGGCACCGTTTCAACAACGCGGCCTTTTTTATCGGTAATGTTTTTAACAATGGATTTTTGCCCTTGTAAAACATCTTCATAATAAGACTCAATAAAACTCACGCCCACGCGATCGTTTCGTGAATAATCACGCGCTAGGAAATACTTTAATTTATTGGCTGGAATCCCTTGTTCCGGTGTTGTTGTGCTGCCGAGAATCGTCAGATCGCTCGTTTTGATGCGTTTCCAGTCTGTGATCGTGTTTACGCCCTTCAGTTTCGAGTCTGTCAACCGTTCTGAAACTCGAGCAAATTCTGCATCTGTTACGTCTTCGTTTTTGATAATTTGTGGCGACAATGCATACCCTGAAGTCATTTCGCGATAAATCGCCAAGACTTCAAGTTCTTCTTCAGTCAGGCTATTTAGTTCTTCGTCGGTGATTTTTTCACGCACAAGCGCGTCAATCTTCCGGTTCTTTTCTTTTTCCTGAATATCTTCATTGGCAATTGCCTTCCGTTCTGCGTCTGTCACTTTTGCTGTCGCTTTTTCAGTGTTCAGCAATATATAAAAATCCTGTTTATCGCGCAATGTTACGCGCTTAGGGTCTTTTTCAATCAGCTTCGCAAGTTCCTTGGCCACTTCTAACATTTCTTCTCTTTTCGTTGTTTGCATCGCAGTATATGTGATGGCATTCACGGGATTATTGTCCACTTGCACACGGCCTTCACTGTCAAAAATACGGCCGCGCGGAACACTCGTATTGACCGGAACTTCTTCTGTTCGCGCCAATGCTCGGCTATAATCCTCGCCTTTCACAATTTGCAAATACCCTAATCGCAAAATTAATACCGAAAAAAGTAAAAATATGGAGAAAAAGAGGACATTCATTCGAAAGACGGTATGTGATTTCAGTTTCGCTTTCGCAAGCGAAATACGTCTTTTCTGGGGGGTCTTCATTTATTGCGCACTCCTTCCGCCAAATATGCACTTGTTAGTATATCATCGAAATCAAAAAAACACACACTTTTTCAGACGAAAAAGTGTGTGCAAAGTTTCAATTATTTACAATTATTTTGCTGCTTCGAAACGTTTTGAAACTTCTTCCCAGTTCACTACGTTCCAGAATGCTGCTAAATAGTCTGGGCGACGGTTTTGGTACTGCAAGTAATAAGCATGCTCCCAAACGTCCACTCCAAGAATTGGTGTTTTGCCTTCCATAACCGGTGAATCTTGGTTAGGTGTAGAAACAACTTCCAATTCGCCGTTAGAAACGATTAGCCAAGCCCATCCTGAACCGAAACGTGTTTTACCAGCGTTTTCGAATTTTGTTTTGAATTCGTCAAAGCTGCCAAATTTGCTGTCGATTGCTTCTGCAAGAGCGCCAGTTGGGTTTCCGCCGCCATTCGGTGAAAGAAGCTGCCAGAAAAGTGAATGGTTCGCATGTCCTCCGCCGTTGTTGCGCACTGCTGTGCGAATTGACTCAGGTACAGCGTCCAAGTCAGCGATCAATTCTTCCACTGATTTAGAAGCTAGATCGTCGTGGCCTTCTAATGCCGCGTTCACATTCGTGATGTACGTATTGTGGTGTTTTGTGTGGTGAATGTTCATCGTTTCTTTGTCGATATGTGGTTCAAGTGCGTCATACGCGTAAGGTAATTCTGGTAATTCATATGCCATGATTAAATTCCTCCTTGAGTCTAATTGTCTACCTTTACAGGTTATCAAAGTTTGCGGACTGTTACAATCAAAATGCATGAGCGATCGTTTTAATCAGACTTTCGGCCGACATCAGATGACGAAGAAAAACAACGCAACCATAATGATTTGGATAATCCCTTTTGTGAAAACGGAAGTGATAAACCCTACTACTGAACCGACACCTACTTTAAATGCTTTTTTAAATGACGAACGATTTACGGCCAATTCCGCAAGAATTGCCCCTAAGAACGGACCAATCAGAATACCGGCGATGGGAATCACGAATGGACCGATGATTAACCCGAGCGTACTGCCCCAAAATCCGGCTCGCGAGCCGCCGAACTTCTTGACGCCAAACGCATTCGCTAAAGCGTCTGCACCAAATAACAGGATGACGAATAGCGACTGGATGACCCAGAACCACCACGGCAGATCGCTAAAATCGAAAAACAATCCATATATTAAGAAGCCTCCGAAGATAAACAACACTGCAGGGATGACCGGATAAACCAGCCCAACAAAGCCAATAGCGAAAAATAGCAGTACAAGCACCCACCCGATGATTTCCATGTCATTCCTCCTAAATAAAAAACTCCCTTCCATCGTGACCTACATTTAAAAAAATGTAAAGCGATGAAAGGGAGTAGATTGTTTTATGCGCGGTTGCCTAAAATAGCTTCCGCAATATTAACTGAATGGTCACCGATGCGCTCAAGGTTGCTGACAATGTCGACAAAGACAATTCCAGCTTGTGCTGAACAACGTCCTTCAGTCAAACGCAAAATGTGCTTTTTGCGGAATTTGCGTTCCATTTTGTCGATCAAGTCTTCTTGCTCAGCTACTTCACGTGCCAATTCATGATCTGTTGTATCTAATGCATTCAGTGATTTCTGCACCGTTGCAATCGTCAATGTGAACATTTCAGCCAAGTCAGCCAAAGCGTCCTCAGAGAGCGTTACACGATTGTTTTCTTGATAGTCGATCAATTCGATGATGTTCTCGAAATGGTCGCCAATTCGTTCGATGTCACGAACTGTTTCCATCAATACAGTGTGGCGAGTCGAATCAGCAGCTGATAATTGTTCTGCTGAAATCAACACAAGGTAATCTGTAATTTTGCTGTCGAGGTTATTGATTGCGTCTTCCAATTGGTAACCTGTTTCAGCATTTTTCTTGCTCTTCGTTTTAAGGTAAGCATACGATTCTTCCAAACCTTGGACAGCGTATTGACCCATACGAAGAATTTCTTCTTTGCTTGACCAAGTGCGATTGATGGTGAGGCTTCGATAAAGTTCGGATCCAAATGCTTTGGTTTGAACTCGATCGAAACTTCTTCCCCTGGAATCACTTTCGTAACCAAGTATGCCCACGCCCCGATTAATGGGAACTGGATAATTGTATTGGCAATGTTGAATGATCCGTGTGCAAATGCGATTTGCATTTTCGGCTCTAGTGAAAGCAACCCAGCAATCCATTCGATGTAAGCTGTGAATGGCACTAACAAGATAACAAAGATAAGCGTACCAACAATATTGAACAATACGTGTACAGCTGCCGCACGACGTGCAGCAATCGAAGTACCCAATGCAGCAAGAACAGCTGTGATTGTCGTCCCGATATTATCACCGAATAGGATCGGCAATGAGCCATCTAAATTGATGATGCCTTCTGAATACATCGCTTGCAAGATGGCAATCGTTCCGCTTGAGCTTTGTACGATAAACGTAAAGACCGTACCCGCTATGATACCGAGCATTGGATGCTCACTGAAGCTGACGGTCATGTCCAGGAAAGCTGGCAATTCACGGAGCGGTTTCATCGCTCCACTCATCGTTTCCATCCCGAAGAACAGACCACCAAAACCGAAAATAACTTGTCCGATATTTTGGATTTGGTTTTTCTTGAAGAAGAAGATCATGAACGCACCGACTGCCATGATTGGCAATGCGTATTCACCGACATCAAGACCGATGATGAAAGCCGTGACTGTTGTCCCGATGTTCGCTCCCATGATGACACCAATTGCTTGGCGTAGATTCATGAATCCTGCGCTCACCAAGCCGACAACGATAACCGTTGTACCTGAGCTAGACTGGATTAGGATGGTGACGATGATCCCGACCAGCACGCCCATGAATGGGTTTGTCGTAAAGCGGTCCAAGATGGAGCGCAATTTGTCGCCTGCAGCTTTCTGCAAAGCATCTCCCATATATTTAATTGAAAAAAGGAATACCCCTAGACCTCCGAAGAAGGTAAAGAGAAGTTCTTGCCAGTTCATCTCCACGATTTTCATTCAACTCCTAATTAATAAGCTTTTTTCACACCTAGTCTATTATGAATAGTTCGCTACTCAATTGTAAACACCTTTATTCAAAATTTACAATCCCGTAACAAAGCAGATAATTTCTCAGCTTTTATCGTGGTACGATAAAGTCATCTATAGAAAGGACGATGTATGTGAATTTATTTCAATTATTCAAAGCCAGTTTAATGGAACCTAAAAAACAGGCAGCCGTCCGCATCCTATCAATCGGACGCATCCTGCAGTTCGTCTTTGTCGTCATATCATTGATGACGCTCATTTCATTTATTGAATTGGCGTCTGGGCTTGGCGACACAGCAAGCACGGTTGAAGGCTTGCTTGAGTTTGTTGAAGAGATCGAGTGGCTTCTATATCCATTTGCTTTTATCTTCCTATTTGTCTCAACAACGATTTATCATTTCGTCAAAATCAGCTTTTTCGCTTTTCTTGGCCTTGCACTCTTATCTCTTAGAAAGCGCCGAGGCGAATATCGTCATTTATGGCGAACAGCTGCTTTAGCTGTCACTTTTCCGACATTTATTTCATTCGGATTAAGCTTTTGGGATGTCAGTTTGTGGATATCAGTGCTTTTGGGCTTGTTGACGCTTGCTTACCTTTACATGGCTGTGTCGTATTATCCGAAGCTTCCAGACGCCAAAAACAAGCCGGCGTAACCGTTCTTTCTTGTCTTTTATAGGAATAGACTGCTAAAATGGCTATATGTAATGGAACAAACTAGGGACGCTCGACGTTGCTAAAATGCAGGCTGGCACAAAATTGCCGGTTTCCCAAAAAAGGAGAGAATTTTAGATGAGTGAAATTATTCACCGCACAAAAACCCGCCCCGTGAAAGTCGGAGACCTGACAATCGGTGGCAGTAATGAATTATTCATTCAAAGTATGGCAACGACAAAAACCCATGACGTAGAAGCGACAGTCGCTGAAATCCTACGTTTAGAAGAAGCTGGATGCCAAGTTGTTCGCGTGGCATGCCCAGATGAACGCGCAGCTTATTCAATCGGCGCAATCAAAGCACGCATCAACATTCCGCTTGTTGTTGACATTCATTTTGACTATAAATTGGCGTTGATCGCCATCGAGCAAGGCGCCGACAAAATCCGCATCAACCCGGGCAACATCGGCCGACGCGAAAAAGTGGAAGCGGTCGTCAATGCTTGTAAAGCAAAAGGCATCCCAATCCGCATCGGTGTCAATGCCGGATCGCTTGAACGTAAAATTCTTGAAAAATATGGCTATCCAACGGCTGACGGCATGGTCGAAAGTGCGTTGCACCATATTAAGATTCTTGAAGACTTAGACTTCCACGACATCATCGTGTCAATGAAAGCTTCAGATGTCGGTCTGGCAATCGAAGCTTACGAAAAAGCATCTAAAGCGTTCGATTATCCCCTTCACCTCGGAATCACGGAATCCGGAACATTGTACTCAGGTACAATCAAAAGTGCTGCCGGCCTAGGTGCCTTGCTTGCAAAAGGCATCGGCAACACGCTACGCATTTCATTGAGCGCCGATCCGGTTGAAGAAGTGAAAGTGGCGCGTGAATTGCTGAAAGTGTTCGGCTTGTCATCAAACGCCGCTACATTGATTTCATGCCCGACTTGCGGACGCATCGAGATCGACTTGATCACGATTGCCAACGAAGTGGAAGAATACATTTCGCACATTAAAGCGCCGATCAAAGTGGCTGTACTTGGTTGCGCGGTTAACGGACCGGGTGAAGCGCGTGAAGCGGATATCGGCATTGCCGGTGCACGCGGCGAAGGGTTGTTGTTCATGAAAGGCAAAACCGTTCGCAAAGTGCCAGAAGCAACAATGGTCGAAGAGTTGAAAGTGGAAATTGATAAAATTGCACAGGAATATTTCGACAAGCAGGCAGCTGAAAAAGAAGCTGCTGAAAAACAGCAAGTATAAGGTTGTGATTTAATGAAATACCGTTTCGGCATCGATATCGATGGCACAGTGACGTGTCCGACATCGTTGATCCCTCATATTAACGAAGCATTTAATAGCGAGTTAACTTTAGATGATATCAAACAATACGATTTGACCGCTGCTCTTCCCCATTTGGAGCGGGATGAATTCTACGACTGGTTCCGCGGAGCCGAACCGAGAATTTATGCAGCGTCCCCTGTATCTGATCATGCAAAAGCGATTTTGGACAGTTGGAAAGATCGTTTCGAGTTGTTTTACATTTCGGCACGCAGCGAAAAAGTAAAAGACATCACCGTTGATTGGTTCGCCCAGCACGCCATTCATTACGATCACATTGAATTGATCGGTTCGCATAATAAAATCGCAACGGCTAAACGTCATAATGTCGATTTGTTCTTCGAGGACAAACACGATAACGCGGTTGAGATATCTGAAGAACTCGACATTCCGGTCGTCTTGTTCGACACTCCGTATAACCAGGAGCCGATTCCGAAAAATGTGATTCGTGTGAACAACTGGCTCGAAGCGCAACAATGGGTTGAAAAAGAATTCATCGTCAAAAACCATTTGCAGACGAAATAAAGACGAAATGCCATCAGCGCTAATGCTGATGGCATTTTTTTATGTGTATGTGTGTGGTTTATGCGCGTTCGTGGTGATTTACGCGCGCTCGCGCCGATTTACGTGCGTTCATCTTCTTTTACGCGCGTTCGTGCCGTTTTACGCGCGTTCATCTTCTTTTACGCGCGTTCGTGCCGTTTTACGCGCGTTCAAATTTTTTTACGATTAAGTCCATATAATTGTGTAAATAGAAAAAGGGCCCCATCAATCCCTATGCTACAATGTTCACAACCACGATCACATTGGAGGAATTGATGATGACCCACCTTAATTTTAGCGTAGATATGGATATATTGAAAGACTCCGTCTTGAACTCAAATATGGAAGCCGTCGTAAAGTCGTCGGTTGTTCTAGTTTTGAATGCGTATATGGAAAATGAACGGGACGAATACCTGCAAGCGAAACGCTATGAACGCTCATCAGAGCGTCTTGATCAACGCAACGGCTATTACGAAAGAGATTACACTGTCGGAATCGGAAGAATCCGGCTCAGAGTGCCGCGCACACGTAGCGGTGAGTTCTCTACTTCGGCCTTTGAAAAATTCGCTCGCTGTGATCAAGCACTCATCTTAGCGATGCTGGAAATGGTCGTCAATGGCGTTTCCACACGTAAAGTCACGCATGTCATCGAACAACTGTGTGGAGAAAGTGTCTCGAAATCGTTCGTTTCTTCACTGACTGCTAAGTTAGATACAATTGTCAACGAGTGGGCTGCACGACCACTCAATGTCACCTACTATCCATATATCTTTGTCGACGCCATGTACATCAAAGTACGTGAGCACAACCGCATCGTTTCTAAAGCAGTCTATATCGCCACAGCCATCACGGAAGATAACCGACGGGAAATCCTGGGGTTGAAAGTAGATCATGTGGAAAGCTTTGAAAGCTGGCAAAGTTTCCTGCAAGAACTCAAATCTCGTGGACTCCAATCACCAAAGCTCGTTATTTCCGATGCACATGAAGGATTGAAAAAAGCAATCCAACGGGAGTTCATCGGCACGAGCTGGCAACGGTGCAACGTCCATTTCAAACGGAATATTGTCGATAAGCTATCGAAGAAGGATTCAGAGGATTTTCGCCTGCAGCTGAAACGCCTCTTCATGGCCATCACTCTTGAAGACATGCGCGCGTTCAAAGAAGACCTGTTCACAACTTTCTCCGACCAGACTAAATTTGAAAAGGCACTTGCCACTTTGGATAATGGTTTCGAAGATACCATTCAGTATATGAGTGAGCCCGTAAAGCTTCACGCGCATATTCGGAGCACCAACTCCCTGGAGCGCCTGAACCAGGAGGTTCGTAGAAGAGAGCGTGTCATCCGAATTTTCCCGAATACACAGTCGGCTTTTCGCCTAATTGGAGCCGTCCTCATGCAACAGGAAAATACACTTTATAGCCAGAAAAAAAGCTTGATCAAATAACAAGTAGAAACAGTGTAGCTGATTTTACACAATCGTTCGGACTTGACTCTTGATCAAATAACAAGTAGAAACAGTGTAGCTGATTTTACACAAT
>JBFEIJ010000085.1:0-10127 GCA_041553775.1 Planococcus sp. (in: firmicutes) | reverse complement strand
TGGGGGAGCATGTGATAAAGAGTTTCGTGCTGACACTTTTGATGAAATTGCGAAGATGAGTCAACAGCATGGCAAGGAGATGTTTGAACAAGGAGACAAAGCGCATCTTGATGCAATGAATGAAATGCGAAAACTAGAACCAAAAGCGATGAACGAATGGTTTGAGAATAAAAAAAGAGAATTTGATGCATTGCCGGAAGATCATTAATGGCAGATGCTGCACAGTACGCGAAAATCGCTTGGATTGCCAAGCGGTTTTTTTGTTGTTTTAATCATGCTTCTCAAACAATAAGCGCAAAAAAAGCGCAATATGACTTGCGCTCCTCAATCATTCATCTTTGCTACATGACTTTGTTTAACGTGCACTGCCTTTACCACCTTTTGGTTGCAATGTACTGATGCGATCCATCCCTGTAATAATTGGTTTTGCTCGCTGGATTAACTTTTGGGTGGCCTCTAGCGATAAAGAGGCTTGATGTGCTTGTTCGCTGTTCCACACTTCATAAACAAATACGGCGTCAGGTTCTTCATCCGAGATGCTGACTAAATATAATTCACAATCCTCTAAATCCTGTAACGACTTTGCAGCTTCCAGTAAAATTCCGACCAAATTTTCCTGCTCTCCAGCTTTAGTAGTGAATTTACCATACAAACCAAACTTGTCCATACAGAAACCTCCTAATCAGTCGATTTTCATTGTTTTCGTACTTCTTCCATTTATGTTATACAAAAGATGAATTATTAGACAACTTTAAGGCTTACCCTGATCAAAATGTAGAACTAAAAATGTAAATGAAAGTATTATTGAACGAATAGCATATTGAGATTTCCAATTCTAAGCTTGGATATACTGAATAACCATACAAACTATTTGCGTCAATAAAGCTGCACAACAATCCTCACAAACGAAATTATTTTTAAGATTTAAAAAACCGATGCATCTTACTGTATATTCACTTCATATTTAATGTAAAATAAGTATGATAAAAGACCTTAGTATTATTCAGAATATAAGGACTAAAGGTTTTATTATTTAAAAAGTCTGTTAAAATAAAAGAAGAATAACCTACATAAATTAAAGTATATACGTAAAATATGGGGGCAGGTTTATGATTCAGAATAAGGCAACATTAAGCATAGAAAAGGCGTTAATGAATGGAATCCATGAGATGGTTTTTATTGTACGTGTTGATGATAATGGGCTTTTTTATGAATTTGTAAACCAAGCCGCAATGAACAAGACCGATTTGAATCCTGATTCGATCGGTAAAACGTTCTTTGAAACGCAAACTTATGAATTGGCTGAAATGATTAACTCCCAGTATATGAAAGTGCTCCAAAGTAAAAGTCCGATAGAATACGAAGACAGCTATACAGACCCAGAAGGAGAGCTGCGGTATTCCAAAACATGTCTGACGCCGATGTTCAACTCGGCAGGTGACTGCACGCATGTTGTTAGCATTGTGCAGGACATAACTGGAGAAGTGAAGGCGAAACAGGAAAGTATGGAATCGCTATTAAGTCTCGAAGAAAGCCGCTCTTATTATCATTGTTTGTTTGAGCATAACGCGGATGCAATTTTAACGTTGGATTTAGATGGCTATATTAAAGGGGCGAACCCTGTTGGATTGATGGTAAGTGAATTGCCGAAAGAGGAATTATACGGCAGGCGCATTTTGGATTTTGTCGTGCCTGAAGATCGACGTACAACTTTAAAGAATTTCCATAAAGCGAAAAAAGGTGAATATCATAGTTTTCGCGTCAACATCAACCAGGTGAATAATAAATTGATCGGTGCGTTGGTGAAATTTATCCCGATTAAAGTTCGGGATGTAACAACAGGTTTTTACGTCATATTAAAAGATATGCGCGAACTTGATCATATGGTGGAAATGTATATAGAAAGTGAAAAGAACTTCCGCATTATTGCTGAAAATGCCAATGATGTGATTGTTTTGATCAACCACCGCAAAGAATACTTGTTCATCTCGCCGTCAATAGAAACCGTGTATGGATTTAGTCCCGACGAATACAGTGTGAAAGAACCTTTTCATAATGTTCATACGGATGACGTTGAGCCTTTGTATAAGGATTTAAACGATTCGATTCGGAGCGGCGCAATTTGTAAACGCCGTGTACGGTTAAAGCATAAGGAAGGGCATTGGATTTGGTCTGAAATGCATGGAACGCCTGTATTTGATGAAAACGCGAAGTATAGTCATATGGTGATTATTGTGCGGGATGTATCTTTGCAAAAAAGCTACGAAACGAAATTAGAATTTTTTGCTTACCACGATCCATTGACCACGCTGCCAAATCGTCGCTTTTTCCAAGAATCTCTTGAAAAAGCTTTAATTGATTATCATGAAAAAGGCGAACATTTTGCGGTGCTTCTCTTGGATATTGATAAATTCAAAAGCATTAATGATTATTGGGGCCATGAAATTGGCGATGCGGTCATTCATGAATTCGGTAAGCGGTTGCAAGCGGGAATTTCGAAAGAAGATTTAGCAGCACGTTTAGGCGGCGATGAATTCATCATCTTGTTGCACGGCATTGACTCTGAGGAGGCAGCGGGAATCGTGATGGATAAAATCAGGCACATCATGAAGAATGTGTGGAGATTTGAAGACATAGTATTATCGGTCTCCACTAGCATCGGGATGACTTTGCCAGATGAATCGTCGACCATATCGTCCATCTTGAAAGAAGCGGACAAAGCCATGTATGAAGAGAAGAAATTAAAAACAGGTGAAATCGTTCACGACCGTTTTTAATATTTATTTCTTTATGGAAGGCTTCAGGTTCAAACAATAATTTAATGACAAGCAAGCAAAATCAATAAAGCAGTCGGATTTACATCTCCGGCTGCTTTGTTTTATTTTCATTGGTAATAATTGTTGCGAAACTCTATGGATTATTCGCACATAAAAGGTTATAACTAACATATGATGTAAAAAAACACCGATAAGGATGGAAAACATGAATAAAATGCTAAAGCCATTTTCAATTGCGATGGCCACAATTTTAATGAGCCAATCGATTATTTTTATCCCTCCGGCGCAAGCCAATAGTACGCCAATCATTAGCCGAACTGAGTATTCGGAAACTACCCGCAATATGGATTTAACTTATGGAACCGAAGTTTTCCCTTCGCCGATATACATCAAAGATCCATCTACAGGTGAGTTGAATCCGAACTGGGTAGAGGGAAGCGATTATTCGCTTTATCAAACTTCCATTTCTGATGCAGAAGAACCTTCTACCGCATGGCAAAGACTAACTGCCGGAAGAACGGCTACGGACCAACATATCGCGTTGCTGAAATTTGGGAACAAACTTCCTGATTTGGATGGCGGGTTGGTTTACAATGCGGAATTAGAATTATTTGAACAAGACAAGCCGGTTAAATGGGGTTACGGCGACCCCGTCATCATCGATGAAAGCTACAGCATCCATAAACTGATGTCCGACTGGACGGGAGGCTCCGTTTCCTGGGATACCCTACCGCTTTTGAGTGAACCGTATGCGACGAAAACGAAGTATATCGGGAAAGACGGCGGCCATTTCAAATGGGACATTACGAAAATGGTAGCTGAGTGGGTTCAAAATCCGAGTTCTGATTTTGGTTTAGCTGTGCAAGGAACGGATAACGGAACGGAAAATCTTCGCGCATTTTACACAAGCAAAGGCTATGCCAATAAAAGCTACAGCCAAATGGATAAAGCGCCGCGCTTGATCATCAATTATTCACCTCGCCCAACTATAGGGAGCGGACTCGGACATGGACTTGAATCGAATTCGGGTCAAGCGTATGTCGATTTAAGTTGGCCGATTCAAAAAGGCGTGAAAGGCTACAAGCTTGCGATATTCAATGGCAAATCGTATGAACAAATTGATGTCGGTTTGACGAATAATTGGACCTCGCGCAATAAGAAGTTATGGCCGACTGCAGAAGCGATTGAAAACGGGGAATTTAACTTGAAACTGGATGGAACCGGAACAGAGCTATCCAGCAACCCAGGGCTCGTATACAAAAATGCAGGAAATAGCGAAGTCGATCCTACGCGCTATTATTTCAAATTGATCGCATATAACGATGTTGCAGAATCGGGAGCGTCAGAAGTACAAAGCGTTGCCGTTCCCAATCGAACGGCTCCGGATAAACTGGAAAACCTTAGGGTAACCGAAGCTTCCCCAGAGGGTGTCCATATAAAATGGAATCCTCTCCAAGGAGCAAAAGAATATCGTGTAACGATAGGCAGTAAATCGGAAACTAATGACATTGCAGCCGGTGTTAAAACAATAAGTAATGAAATCTTTATCGCATCGGATAAGTTTACACCGCGGCAAGCAATTTACATCTCTATAGAAGCGGTCGATCAAGAAGGCAATTATTCTGGGTATACTACTCCAATACCTGTCGTTATTAAAGCGAAGCACGATGCGGAAATCATCTCCATGCCTTTTTCAAGTTCAGTGGAAAACGTAGAAGCCATGTCTGTCACAGTAAAGAACATGGGGTCTGAAGCGTGGACTGCGGAAAAGGGACATGAACTGAAGCTGATGTCCGGCAATGTTTTATTAGCGGCAGAACCTTTAGCGCCAGGTGAAGTGATTGCACCGGATGATACAAAAGTGTTCAACATCAAGTTTACCGGCAAGCGGCCGCTTGGAGAGATTCCTGTAGCATGGCAAATGCAACAACGCAATAGTGGGGTGTTTGGAAACGCCCTTACACGAACCGTCTCATTTTATGATTCGAAAAAACCCGATGTCTCCATTCAAATGGCTAACGCGGCGTCTTCTTTATACAAGGTTGTCGATGTCAACGGGACGGTCAAAGACGCTACGCTAAACGAATATCATCTGTCTTACGCAAGCGACAATGCGCCATCAAATTGGATAACGATTGCTAGTGGAGTGGAGCCGGTAGAGAACGAGCGGATTGCTAGCTGGGATACTACAGGATTGGCTTCAGGAACTTATACGTTAAAACTGGAAGCAAAAGATGAAGCAGGTAACGTCAATACTGCAATACAAAAAGTTAATGTGAATATGCCGATCAGTGAACCCATCGTTGCTGAAATAACCGACCAAACAACCGTAATTACTGGAGGAACGTTGGAAACAGGTCTAACAATTTACGCGCAAAATGGAAGCGAAATTTTAGGCTCTGATCTTGTGGATAGCGCAGGATCATTTTCGATTCCGATTGCTAAACAGCAGGCCGGAACCACTTTGAGTCTTTATGCAAAAAACGAATTCGGGATTTCAAGCAGAGTTGTTTCTGTTACAGTCAAAGACGTCACGCCGCCGCCATTACCGAAAGTGTATGCATTAGCGGACAATTCGCTCAAACTGAATGGTTCGGCGGAAAAAGGTTCAACGATTATTGTAACAAAAGGCACGGCGGTTATTGGGACGGGAACAGCTAGCGCTACAGGATATTTTTCAATATCGATTGCGAAACAAACTGCGGGCACAAAACTGCAAGTGAAAGCCAAAGACACCGCTGAAAATCTAAGTGCTGCAACAAGTGTGACGGTAATCGATAAAACGCCGCCGCCAGCACCTACAATTTATACAATTGCGGATTATTCGACTTCTGTAAAAGGAATTGCGGAGAAAAATGCGGTCGTCACCATTAAAAAAGACAATAAGGTTATTGGCACAGGAAAAGCAACACAGTATGGCGGCTATACAATTGCAATCCCTAAGCAAAAAGCAGGTTCGATTTTGTATGTGACGGCAAAAGACAGCGTCGGCAATACAAGCAGCTCAGCGAAGAAAACCGTGATCGATAAAACAGCTCCGACAATACCTACTGTTAAAACGGTGTATTCGTATTCCAAAGCGATTAGCGGAAAAACAGAGCCATATGCAACCGTTTCTGTCAAAAAAGGCAGCTATACAATCGGTACAGCGAAGGCGACGTCTACTGGAAGTTATTCTGTGAAGATCAAACCTCAAGCCAAGCGTATCGGATTAACGATTACCGCTGCAGACAGTGCGGGCAATCGAAGCAAAGCCGTATACGTTACAGTCAAATAAAACAAGGTTTATCAAAAAGGCAGGCAGCGATTATTCGCTGCCTGCCTTTCACGTTAAAATACTTCGATTTGACCCATCATACCATTGTCTTCATGCTCTAAAATGTGGCAGTGGAAAACGTATAGCCCTTTTTCAGGGAAGGTAACGAGTAATTTCACCTTTTCACCGGGTTGGACCAATACACTGTCTTTTAAGCCTTGTTCGTTCGGTTCTGGTTCTTTGCCATCACGTGAAATGATTTTGAACTGGGTGCCGTGAATATGGAAAGGGTGGCTCATACCGCCCATCATATCGCGTTTGTTGTAAACTTCCCAAACTTCTGTCACGCCTTGTTCTTGGCGCAAATCGATGCGTTCTGGATCGAATTTTTTGCCATTGATGGTGACCATATTCATCATGCCGAACAATTCAATATTTTTTGTGACCGGCATGTCTTTTTCCTCATTACTCAAGAATGGTTTATCAGTTGTCCACATCTTAGCAGACTCTATTTTAGCATCATCCAGATTCACATTAAACGGCAATAATTCTACACCTTCATCATTGATAAGAGCTAATGATTCTTCATCAGTCAGCTTTGAAAAGTCAATCAGAATTTCTGCACGTTCAGATGCAGCTAATGTGAGTGACTCGATTTCAACAGGTTCATCCAATAAGCTGCCGTCTGAAGCAATTTGAGTAAAGCTTTCGCCATTGCTTAAGCTGAACGTATAGTTTCGGGCATTCGAACCGTTTAAGATTCGGAAGCGCATAACCGGCTTCGTAACTGTCAGTGTCGGGTTTGTCGTCCCATTGACGATGGAAACATCGCCGAATGTGCCGTCTTCGTCCATTAAGCGGTTATAATCCAATTGGTTATTTTCATCAAATTCGCGGTCTTGAAAAATCAACGGGATATCGTCGACTCCATATTCAGTGGGCAGCGATACATCAGAACCGGTAGCCTCATCAATGACAAGCATGCCAGCTAACCCTCTAAACACTTGTTCAGCTGTATTGCCATGGACATGGGGGTGATACCAGAGCGTAGCGGCAGGTTGATCGGCTTCAAGCGTGACAATTTGGCTGTCGCCAGGTTGGATTTCACCGTGCGGACCACCATCTATGTCTCCACGAACTTCAAGGCCGTGCCAATGAAACGTTGTCGGTTCGTCCAAATCATTGGTGATTTTTACATCCACCTTTTCGCCTTGTTTCAATTTAAGTGTAGGGCCAAGTAAATCGCCATTATAACCATACGTTTCTGTCTTGATGCCATCAAAAAATTCAGTCACGCCTTCTTGAGCAGTCACTTCGTAATCATAATCTTGCCCTTGTTGTTTTTCCAATACTGGTGGAATGAGTAGCTCATTCGTCCCGTTTGAAGGTACAAGTGAAGGTGGATTCCCGCTGCTCATCATGCTGCCCATACCCGACATGCCTTGTTCTTCGTTTTCATTGCCGCCCATATGTCCGTTGCCCATAGACGAATCTTGTGACTCCATATTGTTCCCATTGCTGCAGCCGACTAAAAGAATGCTGAGTGCAAATGAGCTGATGATCATTTTTTTCATTGTTCTTCTTCCTTTCTTTAATTGAAATCCTTAGAAAATAAAAGCATGTTGAATAGCGTAAACGATTTTTATTCAACGTTTGCATTGTGAAGTTTATCTAACGTTCAACCTTACTATACCCATTAAATATGCAAATCCGGTGCAGTTCTGATGGCTTTTTGTGGACAAATTACTACAGATTCACGATATATCAAAATAATAAAGCCTTAAAAAATAATTTAACTCTATAAAAGTATTTAGAATTTTATGGTAATCTGTAATTAATACAAAATAATGGGTATTCAACTTTAAAATGAAACTTGGCTCTGATTTAATTCGTTAACTTTCGTTCATTTGTTTAACCGCATAAGAATGGTTTATGAAGAAGCAGTGATAGGTGGGTGAACTTAATTTTGCTCATAAAAAAAGGAATTGGGTGTATAGTGGCAGCAATTAATCGAATTCAAGCATTTATCGACAATCAATATAAATCTCCGAAAGGATTATTGGGAACATATTTTGGAGAAAAGATGGTTTGGCAGCATAAACCGGAAACAACCTGGACAATTGACTTAGTGGATGTTCAACAAGGCGATCATGTATTGGAGCTTGGCTGTGGATCTGGTTACGCGTTAAAGCTGACTTTAGAACAAGCTATGGTCGGAAAAGTGGCAGGTGTTGACCTATCACCCACGGTCATTCGGTCGGCAACGATAAGAAATAAAAAAGCCGTACAAAACAAAAAAGCATGTTTGGTTCAAGCGGATGTGGTCGATTTGCCTTTTGCAGACGCTCAATTCGAGAAAGCATTCAGCATTCACAGCATTTACTTCTGGGAAGATTTAGCCTCTGCTATCGCAGAAATTTATCGTGTTTTAAAACCCGGCGGCCGCTGCGTCCTAACACTTTGTAATGGAAAAGACGATGAGATTTGGCAAGGCATGAACAACACCATACATGAGCAAATCATGCCGTTAATGAAGAAAATGGGCTTTGAAAATGTGGTTTTGAACAAAGGACCTAACTCAAGACAATTCTATACGGTGGCCGTTTCGGGCGAAAAGAAAAGCTAGCCAATTGCACATCAATCAAACAAAAATTACTTGGAAAGCGGGGAAAAGAATGAGTGAGGAAAAATTAAAAGCGGCGTTAATGCATGCCGGTCTTCAAAATGCAGAATATCTTGGGGAAGGTGCTTGGCATCATGCGTGGAAAGTAGTGAAAAACAATACGGAATTAGTTTTGCGTATTCCAAAAGAGAAAGCTTACGGGAAAGCGGTCCCGTTCAACGAAGAAGCATTGAAAGCCGAATATGCAGGCACGCAGCTTTATTACCAACTCGTAAACAAAGCAGTTAAAGGAGCAGCACCCAATTTTTTTGAATATCATGTATCCCCAACCGTAACGTATACGGTAGAAGCATTTGGCGGGCGCCAAATCGACTTGTACGATATGACAGAAGAAATAGCTTTTCAAACGGGTAAAGAAGTAGGCGAAATTCATCGGAAGGTAGAAGAGGTCCCCCATGGGATAAATGGCTTCGGCTATCTTGCCTGGTCGAAGGAAAAAGGATTGCAGGGAACTTTCTTTGGAGATGTACATGAATTTTTAAACGAAGAATGCGAAGAGCAATTAGCAGATTATCAATACATATGCACACATTATCCAGAATTCTACGATGAAAAGATCTTTGATGCACTTCAAATGTCGGTGAATCTTCGAAAACGATCTTTTGCAAAACCTCTATTGGCAAACCAAGACGTTTCACCGGAAAATATTTTACTCCATGGAAATCACATATGCTTGATTGATCCATATCCAAGTGTCTATTATTCACGAGGGATGGCAGGAAATTTTATGAATTTGTACGAGACATACTTTATCGCTTTAGCGGATACTGAGCGGTACAGAAAGCACCGTTTTAAAGGGTGTTCGAGTAATTTAAAGATGATGGCTAAAGGCTTTTTGGCGGGCTATAGTAGAGGCGATTCGAAAGTCGTAAGTGAAGTCAGAGGAGAGCAATTGCTCCAATTGCTTGAAACTGTGTTCAGTCATGTTAAATTATTATCGGAAGAGTTGCCAGTAGAAATGGAAATTCGGTATGGCAATAAAAACGCGATTGAAAAGAGACTCCCAATGCTTGCAGAAGAGTTAACAAACTTTGCAGCAACACATATAGATGAACTTGCAGTGGATCAAGTCAGTAAGTAAAAGTAGATTAACTTAGCTTAAGCTAAAAGTATTTTTAGAAAGAAATCATGGGAATCGTTTTGAAGGCACAATTTTTTTAGGAGATGAAAAATGAGTTCGCTAGCAGCAATTATGCCGATGGAAGAAGACGATTTAAAGCGTAGTTTAATGGATATTCAAAATGGAAAACTAACGTGGGAAAACGAGAATGAATTGGTCCTTATCAAATCGATGCTGACGCATATTGGTACACTTGATAGCGAGCTGCGGGACAACTTGATTTATGGAGAATTTTGCAAAATCATCATTGAAAAACATCTCGATCATTCATTTGTAGGTGAAATTTTAACT
>JBFEIJ010000084.1:0-10338 GCA_041553775.1 Planococcus sp. (in: firmicutes) | reverse complement strand
GGTTTTAATTGCAGAAGACATTTTAATGGTAGCAGTTGATATTATTCAAAATACGCATCCGCTTTCTACTGATATTAGTGAAGTGGAACAATATGTCCAATATGGCAGCGGCCCACGCGGTCTGCAAAGTTTGATCAAACTAGCAAAGGCGCGCGCTCTCATGGAAGGACGCTATCATGTGTCCATTGGCGATTTAAAACATGTGGCTAAGCCAGTTTTGCGCCACAGGCTATTGTTGAATTATGAAGGTGAAGCGGAAGGGCAGACAGCTGATTCTTTGATTGAGACAATTCTTACGGGTGCCGGAAGAGGCGTTTTAAAATGACATTGGAACTGCCAACAGGTTGGATTCGTCATTTGAATCGCTTTTCGATAGCGACAAAAGCGAAAATCCGCGGTCATCATAAAGGATCGCATCGCTCTGCACGATTTGGATCATCGCTCGACTTCTCGGATTTTCGAGAATACCATGTAGGTGATGATGTTCGGCATATCGATTGGAATGTTTATGCTCGAACAGAAAAAGTGTACATAAAAAGATTTCTGGATGAACAGGAAATGCGCGTCCATCTCTTGCTTGATGATTCAAAGTCGATGGCAGATAAATGGCTCTATGCAAAACAAATGGCATTCTCGCTTGGGATTATGGTATTGAGTCATGATGACCGGTTGACGATGTCGATTGGTTCATCAGAAACTACGCCATTTCGAAAAAAAGGCAAGTCACAGCGAAAAGTTTTTGAGTATTTTATGGCTGGCTTGCCTAACCCCGTAGCGAAATCGTTCGCTAGACACGCAAATCTTTATGCAGCAAAGGATTCCACGGTTTTGTTTATCTTGTCAGATGGATTAGAGCCGCTTGAAGAGTGGCAGTATTTATTCCGCCAGGCGAGCCGGTATTCACATGATATTCGCTTTTTGCAATTGTCTGTGGAAAATGAGCGAACTCCGATGTTCTTGGGGGATGTTCGGCTGATTGACCTTGAAACCGAAGAACCGTTAAATGTCACGATGGGAGCGCAAACAGTAGAAGCGTATGCAAGAAGAAGAGAATTGCACCAAAAAGGGTTGGAATCGCTTTGTGCGAAATACGGCATACGATTGGAACAGCTTCATATTGAGGACGGCATCCAACATGGACTTTTCAAGCAATTGGCAAGAAATAAATGGATCGAATGAGGTGAAGCGGCATGAATTTCTCAAATTGGCTAGGGCTCTGGGCGTTGATAATGCCGCTGGCCGTTATTCTTTATTATTTTTTCCGTAAGAAATACACAGATCAACGCGTTTCCACCGTTATGTTTTGGGAGGAAACGATGAAGGAAATACGGGCGTCGCCTTATTTGAAAAAACTGCAGCATCATTTATTGTTTTATTTGCAATTGGCTGCACTTTTTTTGTGCGTCGTCGCATTGATGGGACCTTTTTTGAAAAGTGAGACGCTTGTAGGCAATGAATTTATTTTTATCGTCGATACGTCAGCGACTATGCTTGCTGGTTCGCCGAGCCAATTTGAACTGCAACGCGAAAATATGATGAAACTGGTTGAGCAGGCGGGAGGCAAACCGGTGACAATTATGACGACCGGAGCGAATCCGCAACTACTCATTCGTGAAGAACAGGATACCGATAACTTGGTGAAAGCCATTGAACAATTAGATGTCGAATACGAAAGCGAAGAAATGCCAAAAGCATTATTGTTTGCGGAGTCGCTTGCAAGAGATGAATCGACGGTCATCCATGTATTTACCGATTCGCTTGACCGGAAGCTTCTCGCAGGAAAAACGGGCTTTGCTTATGTGGTTCATGGCCAGGACCGCCCCATTTCAAATGCAGCAATCCGCCAATTCGGGCTTGCAGAAAGTGACGACGGATTGCGTGCAATTGTGCAAATTGCCAATACAGGCTCTGAGAAAGTGGAGGGCGAAGTGATAGTTTCGTCAACAGAAGGAAGCGAAATACGACAGCGGATTGAGCTAGATGCCGGCGCGGAGATCATCATGCCGTTTGAAGGGCTGACAGATGCCAAGTTATGGAGCGCGGAGCTTCAAGTTGATGACGACTATAAAGAAGACAATAAAATCTCAACTTATGTTCAACAAACCGTAGATCAAGTATACGTCGATGCTTCGCTGCAGGAATTGGTTTCGAACGGTTTCGAATCATTGGGCATGGAAACGATCGCGGTGGAGTCGACTGTAATTGGTCAGCAGTCAAAGGCGATGATCGTGACGAATCAGACAGCCTTATTAGATCACCCAACACCGATTTTGCTATTCGGTCGAAATGACGAATCGGCAGTTGAAGTTTCAGGAACAATTGAATCATCTTCACATGAACTGTTTACCTATGCACCATTGGACAAGGTTTATGTTTCACAACTTTATCCGGCTTTTAAAGGGTTCGAAACAATTGCCTCCATTGAAGGACAGCCATTCATCCAAGTGTCACCACGCGGCGACATTGTGGTCTTAACTGATATCGAGATGACCGATTGGCCATTAAGTCCTTCATTCCCATTGTTTTTATGGAGTGCAGCATTGAGGCTGTCAGAAAACGCTGAATTTCTTGGCGTGTTTGAACCAAACGAACATCGGGCGGTTTCACTTGTTTCAGCTGGAGGCGAATGGGAAATATTCAAAAACGGCACGTATTCTCATTCTTATCACGAAGGGCAAGGGGCTTTTGTAGCGCCTTCTAAACCGGGTGTTTATGATATCGTCGGAGACGAGAAATCGAAAACGCTGATTGTTCGGCTCAGCAACGAAGAAAAGACGTTGACCGCAGGAAAATCTTATGCGATTGGTGAAGCAGCCAGCAAAGAAACGACGGTGCGTTATTCCGTAGTGCCGTGGGTCGTATTCGCGATACTACTGCTATTGTTTGCAGAATGGGAGGTGTACCGACGTGGAATTATTACTCGATAAACCTCGCTGGCTGTGGTTATTGATTCCAGTTGCCGCCTATTTTGCTTTTACTGGCTATCGCATGTACAAAACAGCCGCGAAACCATTTCGGCTTATTTTCTTTTTGAGAATTGCCGTGATTTTATGTTTGCTCTTTGCACTAGCGGAACCTTCGATTTTCAGAGCGCAAGCAAAAGAGCAGATTATTTTTCTGATTGACCGATCTGCTTCAATGGATGGAACCGAAAAAGAATTGGCTACCGCCATTGAAAGTGCGATGAATGGCAAAGAAACATCGCAGCTCATCGGAGTTTATTCCTTTGCTGAAGATTTTCAGACGCTCCTGCCGTTGTCACAAAAGTTTAAGTCGCTGCCCCTTGATGTGGTGCAAAGCAGTCAAGTGCAAACGAATATTGAACAAGCCATTGACCTTGCAGCCAATAGCGGTGAATCGAATTATGCAACGCGGATTGTGCTTTTGAGCGATGGCAATGAAACGCGCGGAACTGCAATAGACAGCTTGGCGCGTCTCAGGGGTGGACGCGTACAAATTGATGTGTTGCCAATCAAGCAAAAAGCTACTGGAGATGCAGCGATTGCCAGTTTCGTAACGCCAGCCACCGCTTTTTTAGGTGAAGCACAACCATTTCAAGTGACATTGCAGTCTGTTCATGAAGTGCAAGGAGAACTTGTTTTTTCATTAAATGATCAAGAGTTCGCTCGGAAGGATGTTTCACTTGCAGCTGGCCAAAATCTCTTTTCCTATACGTTTCCTGCGACAAGAGAAGGACTTGCGAAATACGAAGCACGGTTTGAAATTGCGGAAGATGGGTTTATCGAAAATAACGCAATGGTCAGTCTGACAGAAGTGGAAGGGAATCCGCATTTATTGGTAGTAAGCGGTGACGAATCTAGCCCGATTGCTGAGTTGGTGGACAAGCGCAACGTGCAAATCACAGAAATACCATCAAACGAACTGCCTTCCAATCTATCATCCATTCTGAAATATGACGCCATCATTTTTGATAATGTATCCGGTACGGCTGTCGGAACTCAGCAAATGAATGTTATCGAGCAAGCCGTCCAACAATTCGGCGTTGGATTTATGATGGTCGGAGGCGATCAAAGTTTTGGCCTCGGAGGGTATTTCAAAACCCCGATAGAACGGATTTTGCCAGTAGAGATGGAAGTGAAAGGCAAGCACGAACTGCCGTCTCTTGGTCTTGTCATTGTTATGGACCGCTCCGGAAGTATGAGTGGACTCAAAATGGAACTGGCGAAAGAAGCAGCAGCCCGTTCACTTGAGCTTTTAAGAAAAGACGATACAGTCGGCGTGATTGCATTTGACGATCGGCCGTGGCAAATCATACCGACTGAAAAACTGGATGATCCGAAAGCAGCAATTGAAAAAGTGCTATCCGTCTCGCCAGGAGGCGGTACAGAAATCTATGCTTCGCTAGAAGAGGCATATAACCAGCTCGAAGGGTTACAACTGCAGCGAAAACATATTATACTGCTGACCGATGGGCAATCGGCAACGTCGAATGATTATGAAACGTTGATCGAAGAAGGCAAAGAGAAGAATATCACGCTTTCAACTGTCTCCATCGGTGATGATGCCGATAAAGGACTCTTGGAATCATTAGCGATTACAGGAAGTGGACGTTATTACGACGTGTTTGATGCAACCACGATCCCAGCTATTTTATCAAGGGAAACCATCATGATGTCGCGAACTTACATTGTAGACGAACCATTTTATCCAAAAATTTATACGAGCAATTGGGCGGATTTGTTCAGTGAGGGAATTCCGGAAATGAACACGTATATCGCCACGACTGCAAAAAGCACGGCCTCGATAGCGCTCGAAAGCGATCAAGGTGATCCTGTGCTTGCAAAGTGGAATTATGGACTCGGTTTAACAGCCGCCTATACTTCCGGCAGTGGATCCTGGAGCGGAGGTTTTCAAAGTTGGGAGAATTGGCCGGCATTTTGGAACCGTACGGTGTCAGAACTGCTTCCTTCTTTCGAAGAAATTCCTTTTTCCGTCACCAGCAAAGGGCAAGGTGTTTATACTGTTGAAGATCCATCCCGTCAATCGGCTATCATTGATGTGACCGCAATCGATGAACAAGGAAACAAAGTTCCGGTCTTAACAGAACCCGTAGGACCTGGTCAAGTAGAAATAACAATTGATGCAAATCCCGGTCTCGTTTTTTTCGGTATTTCCAACGAAAATGGAGATAGCTTTAAAACGGGCCAGACGGTTCCGTATGGAGAAGAATACCGAATCAGTGAGCCGAACATGCAAATGCTCACAGCGCTTGCTGAAGGGAGCGGAGGGCAAGTTTTAGAATCTCTTGAGCCGGTATTTCGTGATATTCCATTTACAAGCGGTGCACGGCAGCCGATACAGCAAGTATTGATCTTGATTGCGATGCTATTGTTTTTCATTGATATCACAATCCGTCGATTTGGATTAAAGATCCCAAGCTTTAAAGTAAAAAAAGGTTTTTCAGAAACTGCTCCTTCTTCAAGTGTAGACCAATTAATAAAAGCGAAAAAGAGATAAATTCTCTTTTTCGCTTTTTTGAATTTATGCACTTTGACAAGGTAGAAAATTACTTTATGACCGACTTTCTGCCAATAGCTGACGTTTTCGCAACGACCAAGTGTTTGCTAAAAAGAAGCAGCCAATCAAGATAGCGGTGCCGAAAATATAAGGGAAGCTCATATCGATATCAAACAAAATACCTGCAAGAGCGGGTCCTATCATATTTCCTAGGCTCATATAAGCATTATTCATCCCTGCGGCGAAGCCTTGTTCGTTGCCTGCAAGTTTTGAAATAAGTGTATTGATGGCTGGACGCAATAACGAGGCTGCTGTAAAGAAGACCGCTGATACTAGCAGAATCGTCGTGAATGTGTTGACGAATAAGATTGCGGTCATCGCTGCTGCAGAAACCATGAGGTTGACCAAAATCACTTTCATTTCACCAAAACGTTTAAAAAGCCGGTCAATGACGAAAGTTTGGACTACAACGCCGACAAATCCGCCAACGGTAATAAGCACTGCAATTTCTTTAGGGGTGAAATTGTATTTTTTATCAACATACAAAGCGATGGTTGATTGGAAGTTGGACAATCCGAATGCAAAAAAGAACATGACAATGAGCATTACAAAATAAGGCGTGTAGCTGGATCGTTTCAATTGTTGCAATAAATTCTCCCGTTTGGCCGGCGCCGCTTCCACGGTCGGCGCTACATCAGGCAAGGCAAGTTGAGAAATTAAGGCTGCGATCAGGGCTACAGCAGTAGCGACATAAAAAGGGAATTGCAGGCTGACTTCGGCAAGAAATCCACCAAAACCAGGACCTACCATAAAGCCGAGCGACATGGAAGCACCAAGCAAGCCCATGCCTTTGCCGCGCTCCTCGTAAGTCGTAATATCTGCTACAAATGCCATCATTGGCGGTATTAAGAAAGCGGCACCTAGTCCACTGAAAAAGCGCGCTACGTATAAGATCCATAAATCTGAAGCAAGACCGAATACCAATTGCGACAGACCGAAGATGATCAAACCGATAATAATCAATTTTTTACGACCGTATTTATCGGATAATTCACCAGAAAGCGGAGAAAATAAAAATTGTGCCAAGGCGAACGTAGCAATTAATGTACCGAGTGCTTGGCCTGCTACGCCGAATGTATCCAGGTATTCTGGCATAATAGGAATAATGAGCCCGATGCCGCTCATCGCGATGAACATATTGAACATCAGCACATATAAAGCGAATTTATTTGATTTTTGGGCCATGATCTTCCTACTCTCTTTTTATTTCGTGTGTCTAAAAAGTTTATCACAATGTCCTTTAATACAATACCCGGAAGTTGCAGAAAAAAACAGGAAACAGGCTTGCGCTGTATTTAGCAAATTGTTACTCTAGTTGTGAGATTCTGATTTAACCAATTGATGCAAACTATTTACCACATTTGTTCGAGATCCAAAAATTTACGGACAAGACTAGTAGTATTTCCGATTATGGGTTTTGTTTACAAAAAAGGCATAAACTCTAGTCAAATTGATGTTATTTAAATTTAAATGGAACATATCTATTGCTTTTTACCGCAATGATTTACTATCATAGAGAAAGTGCAAAACATTAAATGCACAATTAATGCTTTCTTATCATTTAAATGGCCGTGGCCATCTTGTTGATGGGCGCATGGAGTTTATTGAAAACCCAGCCACCGCCCGCAACCATACTTTTAAAAAGCTTAACCAATTTTGGGAGTGATACGAGTGAACAGCAAAATGAACTTTTTCTTAGATCCTAAAAAACGCGTCGTTCAAAAATCGTCAATTATGAATTATAAACAAGAACAGCAGGGACTTTATCTATTAGCGGATAAAAAATTCATCAACTGGATGGACGTTCACACATATTGTCATTCGTGTCTGTCTAAACTGACATTCGATGACGAATTTGATGCGAGCTATTGCTCTGGCTGCAATGAATGGCGAGAAGAGAAATGCAGTGACGTAACATGCGAATATTGTGATAAACGGCCGAAACGGCCTTTAGATCCCCGCCGATGAGCGGGTTTTTTTTATGGTTAATCCCGTTACCATCCGATAAAAAATCACATGTTGCTTTATCAATCTCATCGGTAGTTGTGATAAAATAAGAGCAGTGAATGAGTTTGGAGGATGGACATGAAAAAGGAATTCGTGGTAATTGGACTGGGTCGCTTTGGCGGCAGTATTGTCCGGGAATTGATTGAACAAGATGTAGCCGTTATGGCGATTGATAAAGACTCTGAACGAGTCGATGAGTTTGCATCGATAGCGACTCAAGCGGTGGTAGCCGATACGACCGATGAGACGGTATTGAAATCATTGGGCATCCGGAATTTCGAGCATGTTATTGTCGCGATTGGCGAAAACATTCAAGCCAGCATTTTAACAACATTGATGTTGAAAGAAATTGGCGTCAAACAAATTACGGTGAAGGCTCAAAATGATTACCATGCAAAAGTGCTGAACAAAATCGGTGCGGACCGTGTTGTCCATCCGGAGCGGGACATGGGCATTCGTATTGCTCATAATATGTTATCCAATAATGTACTCGATTACTTAGAGCTATCGGATGAACATTCGATTGCGGAAATCCAAGCAAACGAAAAACTGGCAGGGCGTACATTGATCGGCCTCGACATTCGAGCGAAATACGGCATCAACATCGTTGCCATCAAACGGGAGAAAGACATTATCGTTTCCCCGCAAGCTGATATGGAAATTGAATTGGCGGATGTGTTGATCATTATCGGATCGGATTCTGACATCAACCGTTTTGAGAAAAAAGTGTTGAACTAAAAATAGCTGATAAAAAAATCCCGAAAGCCAATGCGGCTTTCGGGATTTTTAACTGTAGACAAAGTTATATTAAAATGAATATAGGTGTATAACTCCAAGCGGGCGGGCCACTTCGCTTTCCGTGGGCTCAGCTTCAGCCTCCTCGCGACTTACGTCTCTGCGGGGTCTTCAGCCTTCGCTGTCCCACAGGAGTCTTCGTGGCCAACCCGCTTGGAAGATAACAGACTTTATCAAAGTAAGCTACCTTGGTAGACCTTCTATTATGAATAACTCTATTAGGTTTTATCACACCACTCGAAGATCCGATTTAATATGATAAATGATATACAGTTATTTTGTCCGAAAAAATCCCGAAAGCCAATGCGGCTTTCGGGATTTTTATCTTATTTATACTTCCATGATGACCGGTAAGATCATTGGGCGACGTTTTGTTTTTTCGAATAGGTAAGGTCCGAGGACATCAGAAATGTCATTTTTCAGTTCTGACCATTCCGTATCTTTGCCGTGGATTTTCTTTTTCAAGTGTCGGTTCAGCATTTGCTGAGCTTCGTAGATCATCGTGCCAGATTCGCGCATGTAAACGAATCCGCGGGAGATGATATCCGGACCAGACACCATTTTATTGTTTTTCATATCAACGCTGACAACTACGATGACAAGTCCTTCTTCTGAAAGAACGCGGCGGTCGCGCAACACGATATTGCCAATGTCGCCAATTCCGCTTCCGTCAATGTACACATCACCTGAAGGGATGCGACCAGCAACAGAAGCTTCGTTTTCGCCTAATGCTAGAACATCGCCATTTTCCATGATGAACGTGTTTTCACGAGGTACATCACAGTCAATCGCAAGTTCAGCATGCTGAGCTTGCATACGGTATTCACCGTGAATTGGCATGAAGAATTTTGGTTTGATCAAACGCAGCATCAATTTGTTTTCTTCTTGTGAACCATGACCAGATGTATGGATGTTATTCAATGAACCATGAATTACATCAGCGCCGGCACGGAACAATAAATTGATTGTGCGGTTTACGCTGCTCGTATTGCCCGGAATCGGAGAAGACGAGAAGACGACCGTATCATTTGGCTGAATCTGGATTTGACGGTGGGTACCGTTTGCAATACGCGATAACGCAGCCATTGGTTCACCTTGTGAACCTGTGCATAAAATCAATGTTTCGTTAGCAGGCAAGCGGTTCAAGGTTTGAGTATCCACAAAAGCATCTTCAGGCGCATTGATATAGCCAAGTTCACGGCCGATGGTCATTGCGTTGTCCATGCTGCGTCCGAAGACAGCAATTTTGCGGCCTTGTGCGACAGCTTCGTCAGTAACTTGCTGCAAGCGATAAATATTCGAAGCGAAGGTGGCGAAAATCAATCGGCCATCCACTTTTCTCATAATGTCTTTGATCGTTTCGCCGACTTTGCGCTCCGACATCGTGAAGTTCGGAATTTCGGCATTCGTGCTGTCAGAAAGTAAGCAAAGTACACCTTCGCCGCCAATTTGAGCCATTTTTAATAAGTTTGCTGGTTCACCAACAGGGGTGAAATCAAATTTGAAATCTCCTGTGTGAACGATATTGCCGGGTGGAGTCTTAACGACAACACCGAATGCATCCGGAATACTATGAGTTGTCCGGAAAAAGCTAACAGATGTTTTACGGAACTTGATCACATCTTCTTCTTGGATTTCAATCATCTTGGTTTGACGAAGCAAACCGTGTTCTTCCAGTTTTTTGCGAAGCAGGCCTAAAGCAAGCTTACCGCCGTAAACGGGAACATTGATCCGTTTTAATAGATATGGAATACCGCCGATGTGATCTTCATGGCCATGGGTAATGAAAAGGCCTTTGATCTTATCAGCATTTTTAACTAAATAAGTATAATCCGGAATTACATAATCGATTCCGAGCAAATCGTCTTCCGGGAATTTGATGCCGGCATCGATGAGGATGATTTCATCCTGGAACTGGACGCCGTACGTATTTTTGCCGATTTCGCCTAGTCCGCCGAGGGCGAAAACAGCAACTTGATCATTTTTTACAAATTTCAT
>JBFEIJ010000083.1:0-10503 GCA_041553775.1 Planococcus sp. (in: firmicutes) | reverse complement strand
TTGTCCGAACGCTTGAACCATGCCCATGCCTTGAACCGACTCGGACAATTTCGCATTCAATTGGCTGAGACGCTCCCGTAAATCTTGGTAAAAGATCGAGCTGTATTTGCGGTACAAATAAATGATCCACCCAAGAATCGGCAGCATCAACATCGTGATTAGAGCTAAGCGCACGTTCAGGATGAACATGGCGATGTAGACGCCGACCACTAGGAACGCGCTTTGCAAAAAGCCGATAAGTACACTGACAAACATTTCCTTGATCGCTTCGGTGTCATTCGTCACCCGCGAAACGATGCTGCCTGCTGGTGTGCGGTCAAAATACCGCATCCCCAGATTTTGCACTTTCGTAAACACGTCAATGCGCAATTGCTGAATGATTTTCAATGCAGCTTCTTGGAATTTCAATAATTGAAAATAACTGATGATGACATTTGATACTTGGATAAAAACATAAGCGGACGCCAAACCGACGATCGGACCTGTCGGGAAAGTGCCCGGCGTTAAATAATCATCAAGAAACGTTTTGATGATTATCGGGCCTAAGACGTCGCCGATTACGGTTAAAACGAGTAATCCCATTGCCAACGCAATCATCTTTTTATGCGGCAATAAATAACTAAGCAAGCGTTTAAAGACGAGCCATTGGTCTTTTCCAGTCAATTCAATACGCTGTTTTTCCATTACGCTTCGCCTCCCATTTCGACGAGCGCTTCAAGCTGTTGCAGCTCATACATTTCGAAATAACGCCCTTTTCTGTTCATTAAGCTTTCATGTGTGCCTATTTCTGCGACCGTGCCTTCATGCATCACCACAATTTGATGCGCATGCTGGATAGCGCTTAAACGGTGCGACGTAATGATCGTCGTTTCGCCGGTGCGGGTTTTTTTCAGCGATTCCAAAATCGCTTCTTCGGTTTTGGCATCGACGGCAGACAAGGAATCATCTAAAATGAGCAATTCCGGCTGCATCATCAGCGCTCGAGCAATCGAGATCCGCTGCTTCTGACCGCCTGAAAGCGATACGCCGCGTTCACCGACGACCGTGTCATAGCCAAGCGGAAAGTTCAGAATGTCGTCGTGAATATGTGCCAGTTTCGCCGCCTCATGAATTTCTTCTATAGAAGCGTTCGGACGAGCAAAAGCGATATTGCCGCCCACTGTTGTTGAAAAAAGGAAGTGGTCTTGCGGCACATAGCCAATGGCTTCACGCAGCCGCTGTTTTTTATAGCTATTGATGGACACGCCGTCGAACATGACAGTTCCTTCGTAATCATCAAATTCGCGCAGCAATAAGCGCAAAATGGCCGATTTTCCGGATCCGGTCTTGCCGGCGATGCCAAGCGTTTCACCTTGCTTGATGGTGAAATGGATATCGTGCAATGCTGCACGTTCGTCGCCAGTAAATTGGAATTTCTCTAACGCAAACTGGATATCACCCGACGGTTGACGGTCAATTGCATCTTCCTGGTCATCGATTTCCGCCGGCTGCGCCAACAACGCACGAATGCGGTCGTATGAAGCGCGTCCGCGTTCGACAATATTAAAGAGCCAGCCAAACGCCAACATCGGCCAAACAAGCAAGCCGAGATACGCAGTAAATGCCACCAGATCACCGATCGTCATTTCGCCGCCCATCACAAAATACGAACCAAAGCCGATAGTCAGCAAGTAACAGACGCCGATAATCGCGGAGATCGTCGGATCAAATAGCGAATCGACTCTTGCGACTTTGATGTTTTCGTTTACGACATCACTAGATAGACGCTTGAAATCTTCGATGTCTTCTTTTTCTTGACCAAACGTCTTGATCACTTTCATGCCGGAAATGCTTTCCTGTGTCTTGTCGTTTAGTCCGGAAAATGCAGCCTGCGCTCCGTGAAAGCGTTCGTGCATCAATTTACCGTAATAATTGGTCATATAGGCCATTACCGGCATCGGCAACAACACAATGAGCGTCAATTTCCAGCTGATTGTCAGCGCCATCGCCGCAATAACAAATCCACCTGTCGCAATCGAGTCGACGAGCGTCAAAACACCCGCCCCGGCAGTTTGCTGCACCGCTTGCAAATCGTTTGTTGCGTGCGCCATCAAATCACCAACGCGGTTCTTCTGGTAAAACGACGGCGACATCCGTGTGAAATGACGGAATAATTTTTCGCGCAAATCCCGCGCCAAAATGATGGCCGATCCAAAAATGAACTGCCTCCATATATAGCGCAGGATATACGTACTGATCGCTGCGGCCGCGAACACGCCCAGCCATTTCCAGAGAAAAGCAGCGGATAACGTGCCGCGGCTGATTTCATCGACAACCAGCCCGATGATGCGCGGTGGTATGACGCCTAAAAATGCCACTATCAGCAATATGGAAATTCCGATAGCGTATTGCTTTTTTCTTTCTTTAAAAAACCAACTCAACTCCAAAAATACGCGCATGTGTTTTTCTCCTTGCTGTCAGAATCTGTTCAATCTTTTATATTTTAGCAAACATCTTTCGCAAACAGGAGAAATTAGTTCGGTTTTTGAAATAATTCAGTCTTTCGGCGTAAACGACTCGCCGTCCGCCTTGTGCCCGCCAATTAGCTTCGCCCGTTCCAGTGCGGTTCCTGCTTCTGTATAAGACACCGCTCGCAGCACTGCCGTCGGTCCGTATTTTTGGCGCAGCTGATCCATCGCACCTCCGAGCCTGCGCGTCTGCCATTTGCGCTGTTCGAATAAACTCAGCTGCATCGACGTCTCGTCTTCCAATTTGCCGAGCGTAATCGACAACCGTCGCACCGGACGATCAAGATAAAATTCTTTCAGCAATTTTTGGCACGCGCCGTATAATTTCAACGTGTCGTTTGTCGCTTCTTCCATCGTCAGTGCACGGTTAAAGCCGCCGCCAAATGCGTGCTTGCTATAGCCGACAGCGAGCGTCACGGTGCGCCCGGCTTTTCCGGCAGTGCGCGCGCGCATGGCGACGTCTTCTGCCATTTCCAATAGCACTGCAGAAATCTCTTCAATGGTCGTGTAATCGCGGTAAAGAATTTGTCCTTTGCCGTAGCTGACTTGCCCTTCGACGAGCGGTGCACCGAGCTCTGACAAATCGATGCCCCAAGCGTGATGATAAAGCTGATTGCCGACAATGCCGAACGTGTCTTCAAGCTGCACGAGTTCTGCGCGCGCCAAATCGCCGACTGAAAAAATGCCCATATTGTTCAGTGTCTTCTCCAGACGCGAGCCGATCCCCCACATTTTGCTAAGCGGCGCAACCGGCCAGAGCTTTTCTTGCACATCTTCGAATGTCCAATGCGCAAAGCCCGATTTTTTCGCTTCCAAATCGAGCGCCAACTTCGCCAGCAGCATATTCGGCCCCATGCCAATCGCCGATGGCAACGAAAATTGACGAATGATGTCGTCTTGGATGCGCGCAATCAGCTTATCAGGCGGCCCCCATAATTTTTCCGTGCCGGTGAGGTCGACGAAACTTTCATCGACGCTGTAGACGTGAATCGCTTCTGTCGGCACATATTCCCCTAAGAGCTTGGTAATTTCCATCGATACATTCAAAAAAAAGCCCATCTTCGGCTCGATTTTTTGGATGCGCGGATCGTCCGGTATTTCGAACAGCCTTGTGCCGGTCCGCACACCGAATTCCTTTTTCAATCGTGGAGATGCGGCAAGTACAACGCTGCCCCGGCGTTCCTGATTGCCGATGACGGCAATATACGCTGTCATTGGATCCAAGCCAAGTTCGATTGCTGCACAGCTCGCGTAAAAGCTGCGCATATCGAGACAAATGATCGGCCGACGTTCCATTTTTTCATACATAATGACCCCTTCTTTCTCTATCGCTCGCTGCTCTTTTATTCAGCATATACGAACATCTGTTCTTAAACAATAACCGTTTATCAACAAAACGAAACACCCCATGGTTTTTATTAAAACCGCAAATTGCCGTCAAAAACAGGAGACTGCATGTATTCATGCAGTCCCCTGTTTTTAAAACATATAAATTGGCTACCGATTGTTCATTGATGCCCTTACACAATGCCGAACAATGTGTAGACAGCAATAACAACGAAAACCGCCAACGTTTTGATGAGCGTGATAACGAAAATGTCTTTATACGATTGTTTATGGGTCAACCCGGTCACTGCCAACAGCGTTATAACGGCACCATTATGCGGCAAAGTGTCCATCCCGCCAGAAGCCATCGCCACAACGCGATGCATCACTTCGGGTGGAATGTTCGCAGCGGCGATCGCTTGGTTGAATTGATCGCCCATCGCGCTCAACGCAATTCCCATACCACCAGAAGCGGATCCGGTAATTCCGGCCAATGCACTCGTTGTTACCGCTCCATTTACAAGCGGATTGGTAAACGTACCAGAGATGCTATCGCTGATTTTAGCAAATCCGGGAAGGGCTGCAATAATGCCCCCAAAGCCGTATTCGGATGCCGTATTCATCACAGCGAGCAATGAGCCGTTAATGCTCGTATTGAGCCCTTCTTTCATATTTGCTGTAACCAGTTTCCAATCGAACGCCAATGCGGCAAGAATTCCCGCGACCAACGCGATTTCAACAGCCCAGATGGCTACGTTTGAGGCGACATCGATTGAATATTTCTCAAGCCCCATTGCCGCAAAGTCGAAGCCGTTCGGATACCAGCCAGGAATCGCCCTCACCAAATAATTGTTCATAACTGCTACTAGCACCAACGGCACAAACGCCAATACTTGCTTGAGCACTGATTGGTTCGTAGACAATTCCATGCGAACTTCTTTGTCGTCTGACGGAGTGTCATCCAACTCATCGGTTTTATCGGCAAACCCGCTATAGCCTTCCCCCGCTTTTTTCGCCTGTCTGCGTCTGAATTCCAGATAAGCCAAACCCGTGAACAAGACGACCGCTCCTCCGATTACGCCAAGAATCGGCGCGGCGTAAATATCCGTTCCAAAAAACGACGTCGGAATGACGTTCTGAATTTGCGGCGTGCCTGGCAAAGCGTCCATTGTGAACGTGAAGGCACCGAGCGCAATCGTTGCAGGCATGAGTCTTTTCGGAATATCCGCTTGCTTGAACAATTGCACAGCAAATGGATAAATTGCGAAAACAGCCACAAACAAGCTGACACCGCTATACGTCAAAATCGCTCCGAGAAGAATAATGGCAAGCATGGCTTGCTTTGCTCCGATCAAACGCACAATCGTCTTGGCGATTGATTCTGCGATGCCGGACATTTCAATAATCTTACCGAAAATGGCACCCAGTAAAAATACCGGAAAATACAGTTTGATAAACCCGACCATTTTTTCCATGAAAATGCCTGAGTAGAATGGCAAAATATTCGCCGGATCGATTAAGAATACCGCCAGCAAGGCACAAAGCGGCGCAAACAAAATCACCGAGAAACCCTTATAGGCAGCGAACATCAACAATCCCAGCGCCAATAAAATAATCAATAAATCCATGAATGTACCCTCCTAAAATTAAATTCATTTCACTAGAAAATTGATGAACACAACTTGTTTTGAATTATTGCATTTTTAGCTCAATTATATAATTCTAAAATAACATTAAATTCTAAAAATACAGGTTCTCATTCAAAATAAAACAAGCTGCTACTTTCAAAAACCTTCTATAGATGCTTTATTAAATAGCATTAAACACAACATTACAAGAAAAAATGAAAATATCGAAATTTTTTATTGTTTTACAACTTCTTTCTTATCTATTTCAATATATCTTTATTCGTGTATAATTGGTCAGTGCTTCATCATAGTAAAGTGATTTTTATAGATTGGAAAGAGGTGAGTACATATGTTAAGCATTCTTATTGGATTAATCTTATTGATGGCGCTTGCTTATCTCGGCTGGTCGATTATTTGGGTGGCCCCGTTAGCGGCAGGAGTCGTTGCATTATTAAGTGGGTTGGACGTCTACTCAACATATACAGATACTTATATGAGCGGTTTGGTAGCATTCGTACAGAAATGGTTCCCTATCTTCCTGCTTGGCGCAGTATTCGGAAAGTTGATGGAAGAAACAGGCGCTGCAAGTGCAGTTGCAAAAAAGGTGACAAAATTGATCGGCGGCAAACGCGCGATTCTAGGCGTGCTTATTGCATCCGCATTATTGACTTACGGAGGCGTCAGCTTGTTCGTTGTCGTGTTTGCGGTTTACCCGATCGCACTAGAACTGTTCCGGGAAGCAAACGTTACGCGCAAGCTGTTAGTGCCGACGTTCGCACTTGGTGCATTCACGTTCACGATGACTTCAATGCCTGGAACGCCGCAGATTCAAAACTTGATCCCGATGGAGTATTACAACACAACTCCAACAGCTGGCCCAGTGATCGGAATCGTTACGACGTTAATCATGGCAGTCGGCGGATATGCTTGGTTGGCGTACCGTGAGAAAAAGCTATCTGCTAAAGGCGATGGCTTTGTGATGCGCGAAACACCAGGGGCATCGAAAGCTGAAAACAGCAAGACGCCTAACTGGATCTTGTCTATCGTGCCGCTTGTCGTTGTCGTCGTATTGCTCAACGCAGTAAAACTTGAACCGATTTATGCATTAATGCTTGGTATCGTCAGCATTATGTTGATCAATGCAAAAGATTATAAGAAGTTCATCTTCTCGATTAACGAAGGTGCAAAAGGATCGGTTATGGCCATCCTTAATACGAGTGCCGCTGTCGGTTTTGGTGCCGTCATCGCTATCGTTCCAGCATTCGACAACATCACCGAATGGCTGTTAAACGTATCCGACAACCCGTTGGTGGCGCAATCGCTCGCTATTCAAATCATGGCGATGATCACAGGCTCTGCTTCAGGCGGTATGGGAATTGCGCTTAGCACACTGGGCGACACGTTCTATAATTTATCGCAAACAACCGGCATCAATCCGGAAGTGTTCCACCGCATGGCCTCTGTCGCTGCAGGTGCATCCATTCTGCCGAATAACGGTGCGTTGTTGACTTTGCTTGCGGTTACCGGCTTGTCCCATAAAGAAACGTATAAAGACGTTTTCGTCGTGGCATTGGTCATTCCGACCATCGCTGTAATCGTTGGGATTATCATGGGCGGCATCGGGTTGGTTTAAAGCTTTTATTCGAATAAAACAAAATACATCATAACGGAGGAATTGAACATGGTAGAACAAAAAGTCGTTATTATCACTGGATCTGCACGCGGTATTGGATTTGAAATCGGCAAGCATTTCGCAGAAAGCGGAGCGAAAGTGGTTTTGTCGGACATCAATGACGAAGTGTTGCAAGAAGCAGCACAATCGCTAAGAACGGCAGGATTTGAAGCAATGGGCGTGAAAGCAGACGTTACAAGCGAGCCCGCGCTTCAAAACTTGGTGGCTGAAACGAAAAAAGCATACGGACGCGTCGACATTGTGATCAACAATGCCGGTTTGCAGCACGTATCGCCAATCGCAGAATTCCCGACGGAGAAATACGAATTAATGTTGAAAATCATGCTGACGGCGCCGTTCATCTTGACGAAAACGGTTTTCCCGATCATGAAAGAACAAGGTTTCGGTCGCATCATCAACATTTCATCGATCAACGGCTTGATCGGTTTTGCCGGCAAAGCTGCTTATAATAGCGCGAAGCACGGCGTTATCGGCTTAACGAAAGTGGCTGCACTAGAAGGCGCAGAGCAAGGCATCACGGTTAACGCCATTGCACCGGGCTACGTTGACACTCCATTGGTACGCGGACAAATGGCTGATTTGGCTAAGACACGCAATGTACCGCTTGAAAAAGTATTAGCGGAAGTGCTATTGCCGCTTGTACCGCAAAAACGTCTTCTTGACGTGGCTGAAATCGCAGATGCCGCTCTATACTTGGCAAGCGACAAAGCGAAAAGCATCACGGGCCAAACGATCGTCATCGATGGCGGTTACACAGCTCAATAATTTTCCAACTCAAAAAGACGCGATGGATGCCAGCCTTTCTGCTGGCATCCATCGCGTTTTTTTATATATGAAAGTCATTTAGAATTTCACACAAGATGCTCCAAGCACAGAATTGCTACCACAACTGCCCTCTCTGCTGGACATTTCTCGACAAGAACGCAATAATAATGGGACATATGTCCTTTTGGGAAATTCTTGCTGATTGTATAGTGAAAGGACATAAGGAGTGTGAAACGCATGAAAGGTGTTTTATTTGCGTTGGCGGGCGGTTTTTTTCTGACGTTTCAAAGTGTCGCGAACGCCGCCATCAGTTCACAAATCGGCACATGGCAAGCGGCGACGATGACGCAATTGACCGGCTTCGTTTTGGCGATGATCATTGTACTGGCGTTGAAAGACCGCACGTACCAACAATTGACTCAAGTGTCCCCGCTTTATGCATCGGGAGGCATGTTAGCAGCCATTGTCCTATTCAGCAATATGACAGCGGTCCACCGCATGGGCGTGACGTTGACGATCGGCTTGTTTTTGATCGCGCAATTGATCACCGCTGTATTAATTGACTCAAAAGGGTGGCTCGATATGCCGAAAAAGACCATTGGGCGCAATCAAATTCTCGGCGTTGCGTTGATGATCGCAGGCGTCATTGTGTTGAAATGGTAAAGGAGTGTCCTACGTGGAAAACGAAACCATATCCGGCTATTTGGAGCGGTATCACTTAAGTACGATGTTTCCCGAACGCGTTCAACAAGCGATGCAATTGGAAACTGTTGCAGGCGGCAGCCGATTATTTTCTCAAGGCGAAAACTCGAATACATTGTATTTGCTAGTTGAAGGAAAATTGAAAGTATCGAGGCTGTCGCCTGAAGGAAAACGCCTCATATTGGCGTTTAAATCTCCGTTCGACTTTGTCGGAGATATTGAATATGTCCGCAAATGTCCATTGATCAATACCGTTGAAGCCGTCACCGCGACAACCGTCATCCGCATCCCATACGACGTGCTGGAAATCGAAATGACAGGCAATACGGAATGGCTGCAGTTTTTGCTGGAGACCATCACCCATAAATTCGAACTGAAATCACATGCGATGAACTTCAGTTTGTTGTACGCAGTCGACGTTCGGGTGGCGAGTTATTTGCTGGCGATGACGCCGGATGACACGACCCTCGACTCGACTTCGCTTATTGATATGGCAGATTTGATCGGCACGAGCTACCGCCATTTGAACCGCGTCTTGAAGCAATTCGAAGAACATGGCTGGATCGTGAAAAAACGCGGAAAAATCACAGTAACCGACCGCACGTCGTTGCTTGAACAGATGGGACAAAACATTTACGAATAGGAGGAATTTCAATGGCAATCGGTATGTTGCTGGCGCTTCTCGGCGGTACGTTCGTCTGCGTCCAAAACACCTTTAACGCCAACGTCAAAAAGAAAGTCAGCGTCTGGTCGACGACCGCGCTTGTGCTGCTTCTCGGCTTTGTCGCTTCATTGGCTGCAGGACTCGCGTTCGAAGGCGCGGCGTTATTCAATTTCCACGCGGAGCCGTGGTTCTGGTTTAGCGGCATAATCGGCGTCGGCGTTGTGGCGTCGATCACACAGGGCGTTCAACAATTGGGGCCAAGCGCTGCCATTTCACTGGTCATGGTGTCGCAGATTTTCTTTGGTCTAGTATGGGATACGCTTGGCTGGTTCGGTCTTGAACAAATTCCATTCACGTGGCAATCGCTCGTCGCACTTCTATTAATCGCAAGCGGCGCATTGCTGTTCCAACTCGGACCGAAACCCGAAAAAAGACGCGCGGTATCTTCTAGCAATGCGCAAACGGGCCGGGCATGATATTCGATTATTTGACATGCATAAGTGTTCGATACTTATCTCTGAACTACGCGAAAAGGACCGTCCATTTCTTGATGAAATGGACGGTCCTTTTATTGTTTCAATTGACTGATTCTACTACTTTGATTTCAAACTTCATGTTATTGGGATTCCAGACATCTGCATCGGTATTTGAATACACATCTATTTCTACTTTTTGTCCAACTTTGTAATCTTTGAAACTGTCGACCGGTATCTCGTATATACTACCATCTTTGTTCTCTATCCCGATACCCCTAATTAAGAGCGTTTTTTCATCAAATAATAATTTCTCTTTTGTTTTCATTTCTTCGATAGTTCCATTAATAGTTGAGTCATGATTATATGAAGCTAGCGAACAAGCTGTGATAATCAGTAATAAAATAAAAGTGATTAGTAGACGCATCATTTTTCTAAATCTCATGTCGCCCTCCCTAACCTTCTTAGATTTTTTCAATTAACTCAATTTTTGTGCATCAAATTCTCTTTTCAAGATGCTCATGATAAGATCCGTTTCATAATTTCCTTCTATAAATGCCCCTTCACGCTCTTTGCCTTCGATGACGAATCCGCATTTCTCGTAGCATTTGATCGCACGGTGGTTGTATTCGAGCACCCGCAAATCCACCCGGTGCAGCGCCATTTCGTCAAATGCAAATCGCAGCACCATTTTCGTTATTTCTGTTCCTAGCCCTTTTCCCCAAACTGAAGGATCGAATAGCCC
>JBFEIJ010000082.1:0-10904 GCA_041553775.1 Planococcus sp. (in: firmicutes) | reverse complement strand
TCGATTAAACGAATTGGCCGGCATCCCGTTTCCTGTTGGATTTTTTCTGCTTCCTGTTCCGCTTTGTCTCTTTCTGATGGCAAATAAATTGCAGAAAGTGTGTGATCTTCATCAACGGACTTACGAATAAGCTGACTTGCGATAAACCCCGGAAAACCTGTAAAAACGATTTCAGTCATGATAGACACCCCTTTGTTTCATTATACATAATATTCCAACAAAAAAGTCATAAAAAAAGAGCCCGCGGGCTCAATTTTTGTTCATATGTCTTGTTTTGCGATCCAGTAGGCTGTATACAATCGGAACGATATACAAAGTTAAGAATGTGGAGCTGATCAAACCGCCAATAACGGTTATTCCCATCGGCTGATTGATTTCAGTTCCTTCCCCGATGCCAAGCGCCAATGGCAGCAAGGCAAGGATCGTGGTCAAAGCTGTCATTAAGATCGGACGCAGTCGATCACGCACCGATGTCAGAATGGCATCATATGAATCCATTCCCGATTGTTTGCGTTGATTGATGTAATCAACTAGAACAATCCCATTATTGACGACAATTCCGACCAGCACAAGCATACCGATGACGGCCGTAATGCTGATTGGTGTTTGGGTGACAAACCAAGCAATGGCGACACCAATTACCATAAGCGGTACAGTGAACATAATAACTAGTGGATATTTGAACGATTCGAATTGTGCTGCCATCACGATGTAGACGAGCACAATCGCGAGGATTACCGCCAATAACATATCATTGATGGCATTTTCGAAAAGTTCACGGTCTCCACCAAATGCGATTTCTGTATTTTCATCAAGGTCGAGCCCTTCTAGTGCTTCATCAACTTTACTCGACATATCGCCGAGCGTAACATCCGATCGATGCTGCAAAGTAAATGATACGCTATCTGCTTGATCGACTCGTTTGATATCGACCGGACCTTGAGAAATTTCGATATTTGCTAAGTCCTGTAGTTCAATGAATTGTCCAGAAGGCGCACGCAATTTAAGCACTCGTAACTTTTCGACACTGTTTCGGAATTGTGGATCCAATTCCGTAAAGACGCTTAACACGTCTCCTTCGTCCGTCAACACCTGAGTCGTAAAGACCCCTCTTGTTAGATTATTGACTGTCTGAGCAATTTGGACCGGTGCCAATCCATTTTCCGTAGCAGCTTCTTTTTTAATGATAAGTTGTATCTCGTCAATCGTCTCTTCACGATCATTGGTCAATTCCGTCACTTCAGGCACTTCCCGAAGTTCTTTGCTGATTTTTTCGATGGCTTGATCAAGCCTTGCTTTATCCGTATCTGTTACGGTAAACGACAAGGTGTTCGGTGAAGACCCAGCCGCTGTCTGCAAATTAAAGCTGACATCAGCACGGTCCCCTATCGTTTCCAGAATTCGCGGCTGGACATCGTCCACAAATTCGAAGATAGACCGATTGCGTTCATCCAATGGAACCAATTTGATATAAAGTTCAGCAATATTGGTTTGGGCCGTTCCTTGCGCTTGCCCTTGCTGAGTGCTGCCGACAAGACTGACAAAGACATCTACATCTTCTTCTTTTTTCAATTCCTCTTCAATTTGATCGACAACTTCATTTGTGGCAGCAGTGGACGAGCCATTTTCAAGCGCTACCGACACACTGACAAATCCTTCATCCGTCGCAGGCAGGAATTCGGTTCCTACTTGGAAAACACCAAAAGTGGCTACTCCTAGAAATACCAATGTAGTCAGGAGCACAATCAACCGGTGAGCCAATGCCCATTTGATTGACCGTTCAAAGTTTTTACGGCCTTTCGAACGACGCTGCCTTGCTTCGATATTGCCTTTGGACTTGTTAAGTATTCTAGACGCCAACATCGGTATAACGGTTAACGCAACCGCGAGACTAGCGAACAAGCTAAAGGAAATCGTTACAGCAAATTCGAAGAAAATTTCACCGATTAACCCTGTTATAAAGACTACCGGGACAAATACAGCAACGGTTGTAAACGTAGAGGCCGTGATGGCGCTTGCGACTTCCCTTGTTCCATCCGAAGCAGCTTGTTTCGGATACTTACCCATGGCTAAATGACGTTCAATATTTTCGATGACGACAATGGCATTATCCACCAACATCCCGATACCGAGAGCTAGCGCACCAAGCGTCATAATATTCAATGCAAAATCGGAAAAATACATCAACACAAAGGTAACAATGACGGAGTAAGGAATCGCTACGCCAATGATGATTGGACTCTTGATGCCCCGTAAGAAGAAGAACAGCACCAACATCGCGAAAATACCGCCATATATGAGCGTTTGACCAATATTGCCAACAGCCAACTTCACGTAATCCCCTTGATCAAAAAGCACATCCGTTTGCACGCCTTCAAATCTTTTTTCTTGGAGAAGTTCATCTAGTTTTGTTTGAAACGCTTCGGACACATCGGCAGTATTCGCTCCTGATTCCTGCAATGCAGATAGGAGTACTGCCGGTTCCTCGTTCGCACGCGTTTCACTGCTCGTTTCTTGTTCACCCAAAGTAACTTCAGCCACGTCGCCAACCGTCACATTGTCGCCGTCCCTCGGATTCACCGTTACGACCAAATCACGAATTTCGTCCGCACTCACAAGTGAACTGACGACGCGGGTCGTCAATTGGCGTCCATCATCTGTCTGAATCGGTTCTCCAGGCAAAGAAATATTATTAGCTTGAATGACTTGAACAATATCTGACTGCTGCAGACCTTTCTCTTCCAAAAGTTCTTGGTTTAAGGAAATCAGGATTTGCTCCGTCAATGAACCTGAAATGTTAACGCTCGCTACACCTTCCGTTTGCAGCAGCTCTTTTTCGAGTTCTTCTGCTAAAACGCGGACATCTTCCCCGCCTTCAGCCGCTCGAACCGCTAATTGAATAACCGGAAATTGGGAAGGATCGAATTTGAAAAACTGCGGTTTATTGGAGTCATCTGGGATTGGCGTCTGGTCAATACGCTGCATGATATCCGTCTGGACATCGTTGATATTGGTTGACCAATCAAATTCCAGCAAAATGAAATTTGAACCTTCTTCGGAAGAAGATTGCAATGATTCAATCCCTGGCAAAGTCGATAAACTGGCTTCTAACGGCCTAGTGACTTTTTCACTAACCTCTGTTGGACTTGCACCAGGATAATTGGTTACCACTACACCAATTGGTGGGTTAAGTTCAGGGATTAATGTAACTGGGATTTTAAAAAATGACACCCCGCCTAAAATGATGACCAAAAACATGATGACAATTGTAAAGACTGGCCTTTTTATCGAAAAATCGCTGATTTTCATAACTTCATACCCTCTCTTTGCCTCGTTCTTTAATCATAAAAAAAAACAAATGGAACCGCAAACTTTATCGACCCAATGAACACATTTGTTTCTATTTTTGTATAATACCTAAAAAAAACCTGCCGAAGCAGGTTTTTATAGGAGGCTATACAATTTGATTTCTGGATTTTTGTCTTGGAACCAACGTGTGGCGAATTCGTTTTCAAACAAGAAGACCAAATTGTCATAGCGATCTTTCACAAGCATCGATCGACTGCTTGACATCGATTCTTTGACGTCTTCTTCGTTTTCAATCCAACGGGCAATTTTATTGCCGACTGGCTCCATACGGACTTCTACGTTGTATTCGTTTTTCATCCGGTGTTCGAACACTTCAAATTGAAGCTGCCCGACTGCCCCGAGGATGACTTCTTCCAAGTGAAGCGTTTTATAGTATTGAATCGCACCTTCTTGGACCAACTGCAAAATTCCTTTATGGAAATGTTTTTGCTTCATGACATTTTTTGCTGTCACTTTTACAAAAAGCTCTGGCGTGAATTGTGGCAAGCTCTCAAACTGGAATTTCTTCCCGCTCGTTATCGTATCGCCGATTTGATAATTTCCAACGTCGTGAAGACCGATGATATCGCCCGCTACTGCTTCACTCACTGTTTCGCGATCATCCGCAAGAAATTGCGTCGTTTGCGTTAGCTTGAACGATTTCCCTGTCCGTGCTAACGTAACATTCATGCCTCTTTCGAATTTCCCTGACACAATGCGCACAAACGCGATACGGTCCCGGTGAGCTGGATTCATATTCGCTTGAATTTTAAAGATGAATCCTGAGAATGGCATTTCAAGCGGATCAATCAATTCAGTTTCTTGCGTTAGACGCGGTTGTGGCGGCGGAGCAAATTGGAGATACGTTTCTAAAAATGTCTCTACACCAAAGTTCGCTAAAGCACTCCCAAAGAATACAGGCGTCAATTCGCCTTTCTTCACTTGTTCGATTGAAAAGTCATTGCCCGCTTCGTTTAATAAATCGATATCATCAAGCGCTTGGGTGTAATAAGACGTTTTGGTCATATCGTGTTCACCTGAAAGTCTGCCGTTTTCATCTAACGGCATAAACCGATCGCCTTCAGAGCGGAACGGTTCGATGCGTTTGTTGTAGCGGTCATAAATTCCTAAAAATTCTTTCCCCATGCCGATTGGCCAGTTCATCGCGTACGATTGAATGCCCAATACTTCTTCAAGTTCTTCCATCAATTCCAGAGGTTCTTTCCCTTGGCGATCCATCTTGTTAATAAACGTAAAAATAGGAATACCACGCATTTTACACACTTTAAACAATTTTACAGTCTGAGCTTCGATCCCTTTTGCGACATCGATAATCATTACTGCACTGTCAACCGCCATTAATGTGCGGTAGGTGTCTTCACTGAAATCTTGGTGCCCCGGGGTATCCAGAATATTGACGCGGTTGCCATCGTAATCGAATTGCATAACAGATGACGTAACCGAGATGCCACGTTGCTTTTCGATTTCCATCCAATCGGATGTAGCGAATTTGCCGCTTTTCTTCCCTTTAACAGTTCCGGCATCGCGGATCGCGCCGCCGAAAAGCAAAAGTTTTTCAGTTAACGTCGTTTTCCCGGCATCCGGGTGGGATATGATTGCGAAAGTTCTTCTATTTTGAATATCTTGTTTTAATTGGTCTGACATGTTTATACGCTCCTTTAATTCTACTCTTCTCATATTAGAGAAGGGCGCCGGAAAAGACAAGAAATTTCAATGGACATCATGAAAAAAGAAGCCAATTGCGGCTTCTTTTACAGGAATTTTTCAATTGCTCTTTCCACTGCAATATCCTTATCGCTATGCGGGTATTTAGTGGCCCCGATAATTTGATAATCCTCGTGTCCTTTGCCAGCTAGAATGATAATGTCTCCAGGTTCAGCTTGATCAATAGCATGTTTTACCGCTTCGACCCGGTCGCCAATGCATGCAAAATGTGAATGCGTCATCCCAGCTTCCAAATCTTTTAATATACTGTCGTATTCTTCATGGCGCGGGTCATCCGTCGTTAAGACAACGTAATCCGCAACCGATGCTTTTGCTGCCATAATCGGCCGCTTGGTTTTATCGCGATTGCCGCCTGTACCGACTAAAAAGATAACGCGGTTCGTTTTGAAATCCGCAACGGCATCGATCGCTTTTTCAATCGCATCAGGAGTATGCGCATAATCGATGAAAATCGACACGGGCGCTTCCAAATCGACTTTCTGCATGCGTCCTTCCACTGGTGCGATACGCGACAAAGCGTCAATTACAGCATTCAACTCATAGCCTTCTGCATATAAAGCGGTCATTGCAGCCAATGCATTTAAAACGTTGAAATGACCCAATAACTTCATCGATACTGCAAAATCGCCTTCTGGACAATGTAACGTGAATGTCGTCCCCGCATTGTCCATTCCAATATCAGACGCGCGGAACTGGGCATGTTCCTTGATGCCATACGTATATACGGGATGCGACGTCATTTCAGCGTAGCGCTTCGACCACGGATCATCCGCATTTAATACAGCCCGCTTCTTCTCTTGCAAATCTTGGCCAAGCTGAGAAAACAATAAGCCTTTTGCATGTCCATATTCATCCATCGTTCCGTGGAAATCGAGGTGATCATGCGTTAAGTTCGTGAAAATAGCCGTATTGAACTCTACGCCCGCTAAACGGCCAAGCACCAAACCATGAGATGAGACTTCCATCGTCATATGGGTGCACCCTTCCTCTTTTGCGCGGGCGATCATTTTCTGCGTAGTCAAAGCATCGCTTGTCGTATTCGCCGATTGATGCAATACCCCGTTCAAATTAAATCCGATCGTGCCACTCAAGGCAGATTTTTCGCCTAGTTCCATTAACATCGAATGAAGTATTCCAGCCACACTTGTTTTGCCATTTGTACCGGTGACGCCGATCATATTTAACGACTTTGAAGGGTAGCCATAGAATTTCGCAGCTAGCAGTCCCAGCGCGCGGTCTGTGTCTTCGACGATCAACACTGCAGCATTGTCTATTTCCAATGGTCGTTCCGCTACTACTAACGTTGCGCCTTTAGCAACAGCTTGGGCAGCAAAATCGTGACCATCCACCGTATAGCCTTTGATGCAGATAAAAAGGGACCCACTTTTTACGTCCCTGGAATCCATCGTGATGTGCTCAATCGTTTCAGGTAATTGGCCCTGCAAAAGGTTATAAGGAATATTTTCGATTACTTGTTTTGTGTTCATGAAAATCCTCCTACTCTGTTACTAGCGAAGACAATACATATGCATGAAGCAATGCTGCCGCAGCTTTAAGTGAATCCACATGGGTCCGTTCATATGAATGAGATGCTTCAATCCCCGGACCGAATAATGCATGTTTGACATCATGCCCTGCGCTAATTGCTGCAGAAGCATCAGAACCATAATATGGATAAATATCTACTTTGTAATCGATGTGTTGGTCTTTGGCCAATGCGATCAGATGCCGCGTTAATCCGTAATGATAAGGACCGCTGGAATCTTTCGCACAAATCGATACCGTGTATTCATCTGATTGCTGGCCATCGCCTATCGCACCCATGTCGACTGCAATGTATTCCACAGTTTGTTCAGGAATGTTCGAATTGCCGCCGTATCCGATTTCTTCATTATTGGAGATGTAAAAATGAGTTGTATGCGGCAATATTTCTTTACTTTCGCTCAAATGTTTAACCAATTGCAGCAATAACGCTGTACTTGCTTTGTCATCAAGATGGCGGGATTTGATAAAACCACTGTCAGTTGATGTATAGCGCGGGTAAAATGATACGAAATCCCCCACTTCAATACCGAGTGCTTGGACTTCTTCAGCTGAAAACACTTTTTCATCCAATCGCACTTCCATATTATTTTCATCACGGCTCGCGGTGCCTGCATCTTTATAGACATGGACAGTCGTTTGGTGAAGCAGAATCGTACCCTCTACTGTACTTCCATCCGCTTTATGTATAAGGCAATTTTCACCTTCGATAGCATTGAATTTAAACCCGCCCACTAAGGATAGTTTTAAACGTCCTGAAGGTTTGATCTCTTTTACCATGGCGCCAAGTGTATCGACATGCGCCGTTAACAAGCGATGCGCTGTTTGATTTGTTCCCTCGATAGTTGCTATTATAGCCCCTTTGTTCGTTTCAGTATACGATACTTTCCAATTTTCCAAATGATTCTTGATGGTTTTCATAATATTCATCGTAAAGCCCGATGGACTTGGAATTTCAGCTAATTCTTTTAATAAATTTAACGTTTCTTGTTGTTTCCATTCGAATGACATAGCAAATGCCCCCCTCTTATCTCTTAATCATATCAAAAGGCGGCATTTTCGCACAGGATATTTGTGTTTTACTGAATAATTATTGATAAAACTACGTTATTTGCCGTCCACTTCGTACCCAACGTACAATTTCTACCGATTCTTTACCAAAAACGACGTGAAAGATAACATTATATAGTAATATTAATAATGAAAATTAAATTATCATTTCGAGGTGAATTATGGAGCGCATGGCAACAAACTCTTTCAGAAACAAAATGTTCATCCACTTATTCGGATTTGGACATTTGGTACATGTATTAATTCATCTATTAACAACAGTAGCTTTACCAATTCACTCCATTGAATTCGGCATCCTATCCTACTTCTTACTCTTAGGACTCTACCGATTAAACATAAATGAGCGCGGCCTAGAAATAATCATTCTCTTATTGATGAATTTATCGGTGTTCATCTTAAATTTCGAATCTGTTGCCGCTGTCAATATTGTTTATTTTGCCATACCTATTATTGCATCCGCATTATATTACGATACTTTACCTACCGTCGGACTTGGTATTTTATCAACCATTGAAATCTTGTTATTGGCTTTTGTATTTGATGAACTGGGAGGACGCGCTCCCATGTATTACGTCTATTTAACTCTTTTTGTATTCATTTTTTTCGTGCTAGTCATGACCGTTCTCCATTCGATTTTCTTCCGAAAGGTATGGACGCGAATTGAAGAAAAAAACGAATCCATGGAACGGGCTTTATTATCAAAAGAAGGTTATTTGCATCTGTTTTTCGAAACCGCCAAAGATGCTATAGCGGTTTTTGATAAAGACAATAAAATTATCGCGATCAATCCGGCATTTGAAGAATTATACGGGTGGACACAAGAGGAATGCATTGGCCGGTCATTGCCGCTTATTCCTCCAGACCGTTTAGATGAAGTTGCAGAACGTACGCTTAAAGTTCAACAGGGAGAAAGTTTCTCCTTGTTAGAGACTCAAGATTTAAAGAAAGATGGAACCCGGTTTGATGTGCAAATCACACTATCGCCGATTACCGATAAAGAAGGAAATGTGATTGCCACGTCCGGAATTTCCCGCGATATTTCGTATAAAAAAGATGCTGAAAAGTTGATCTTGCAAACTGAAAAACTGAAGCTCGCTGGAGAAATTGCCGCAGGCGTCGCACATGAAATCCGAAATCCGATGACGGTTATTTCCGGCTTTGTGCAATTGATGGATCGGGACACAACGGATCCCTATAATGAATACACAAAACTCATCCGTTCAGAGATTGATCGCATCAATTTAATCATTAGCGAATTCTTGGTCCTCGCTAAACCACAAGCTACTACTGCAAGAGAGCTTAGCCTTAAGAAAGTTATGGGCGACATTGTTATGTTGTTCGGCCCAGAGATGAACATGCGCAACATCACGTTCAGTGCGGAGTGGCAGCAGGAAGATTATTTGGTTAAAGCCGAGGAACATCAGTTAAAGCAAGTTTTTATCAATTTACTGAAAAATGCCATTGAAGCTGTTGACGGCATGGGTCGGCCTGGCCGCCTCGATTTGATTGTGAAAACTCATCCGGATAGCCAAGTGTCGTTGCAGCTCCATGATAACGGCGTAGGAATTCCCAAAGAAAAGCTGCCTTTGATCTTCGAACCCTTTTATACATCGAAGTCCACAGGCACAGGACTCGGGTTGCTCATCTCCCAAAAAATCATTCAAGAACACAACGGCACGCTGACTATTGAAAGCCAAGAAGGCAAAGGAACGATCGCTACAACCTTATTGCCAAGCATGTAAAAAGGGCCCTCTTTTAAGGGCCCTTTTACTTTTCATTTAAAGTCTCATGATTCTTTAATTTAATTTGATCAAGAAATACTTTTATTTTAATAGACGTCTGACGAATTTTACTTTGTCCTTATATGGCGGGAATAAAACATTCGTCGATAGCTTCGTCGACTTCTTTAATATCGATTTGGCATGGGTGAATGTTTCGAAGCTGTATTTTCCATGATACGAATTCAAGCCTGAACTGCCGATACCGCCGAATGGCAGATGTGCACTCCCTACATGGGATACCGTATCATTGATGCAGCCTCCTCCAAATGGCAACTCATCAAGGAAAAAGTCGACCGCCCTGTTATTTTCTGAAAACAGATATGCGGAAAGTGGTTTGGGTAATTTGCGAATCTGTCGCAATAACGCCGGTAGATCGTTATACGTAATAATCGGCAAAATCGGCCCGAACAATTCGTCTTCCATCGAAGGGCTATCAAAATGGATATTGTCCAAAACAACCGGTTCGATATACAATTCATCTCGATCCGAACGACCGCCATAGATGATATTCGATTTTTCCTTTTCGATAATTGCAACCAACCGATCGAAATGCGCAGAACTTACGATTCGTCCATAATCCGGGCTTGTTTGGGCATCTTCCCCATAAAAATCACGTATGCTCGTAGTCAATTTTTTGATGAATTCATCCTTAACGGATTCATGTACACAAACATAATCTGGCGCCACGCATGTCTGGCCTTTGTTCATCATTTTCCCCCAAGCGATCCGTTTTGCTGCCAGGTCAAGGTTCGCTGTCTGATCGACGATGGCTGGACTTTTCCCGCCTAATTCGAGTGTAATTGGGGTCAGACGTTCAGATGCAGCTTTCATGACGACTTTACCGACATTGACACTGCCAGTAAAGAAAATGAAATCAAACGATGCGTGGATCAATGCTGTCACTTCTTCCCGCTCCCCCTCAACCACGCGGATGTAATATGGTGGAAACGCATCACTTAGAATTTTTTTCACTATCGCTGCCACATTCGGCGTCGTTTCAGAAGGTTTGACGATGGCACAATTACCGGCGACGATTGCGCCGACAAGTGGTTCCATTACTAATTGGAATGGATAATTGAAAGGTCCAATAACAAGAACAGAGCCGTATGGTTCTCGCATAATCATACTTTTCGCAGGTTGCAAATGGAGCGGTGTTTTGACTGGTTCGGGCTTCATCCAATCATCAACGTTTTCAGTCATAAAGTTAATGCTATCAAGCACGAATCCGATTTCGGTAGCATAGGCTTCAAATTCACTTTTACCCAAATCCTTTTTCAATGCTTCCACTATTTCACGATCGTGTGCAACAATGGCTTTTTTCAGCCGCAATAGCTGGGCTTTCCGAAAAGCGACTGGTTTTGTCGCACCTGTATAAAAATAATCGCGTTGTTGTTCAATCATGCTTTCCACATCTGT
>JBFEIJ010000081.1:0-11280 GCA_041553775.1 Planococcus sp. (in: firmicutes) | reverse complement strand
TTGGACTGAGCATACAACACCACGGGGTCTTCCTGTTCATCGAATTCAATAAACGCCGAAAGGCCGGCAACCGCATGGATGCCCGCCTTCTTACACGCTTCCCAAAAGGGCAGTATGCCATATAATTTCGTGTTGACGATAGCGGCTGAGACGGCCCCTTGCTGCGTGAGAAAAGGGAATAATTCGTCAAGGCGCACCGTGCTTTTCAGCAGATCAGCTGACGTGCTTATATGCGGGTAGACCATTGACAACGTGATTCCTCCTTTTTACGATGAGCAAATTTCTTTTAACCGATCGATAACTCGGTCCGCTTCTTCCCATGAGTAGGCTGTTGCACCGGAAGCCATCGGATGCCCCCCGCCGCCGAACTCTTTTGCCAATCCATTAATGACAGGTCCTTTTGAACGCAGACGGACACGTATTTCATTTTCTTCTTCGATAAAAATAACCCATGCTTTCATGTCTTTGACGTTGCCTAACGAACCTACCAACAGGGAAGTTTCCGTTGCTGAAACACCGAATTCTTTTAATATATCCGACGTTATTTTGACATAAGCTGCACCGCTATTGTCCATGATGAAGTTTTGATACATATAGCCCTGCAAATGCAACAAGCTTCGTTCCATTTCGTATAAGCCATTGTGCAGCTCATTGCGGTCAAAATCCGCCTTGATCAATTCACCTGCTACATCAAATGTTTTTTCTGTCGTGCTTGGAAAAAGAAAGCGTCCTGTGTCAGCGATAATGCCGGCATATAATTGCCGTGCAGCTGAAGCGGGCAGTTCCCAATTTTTATGTAGGCGACCGTGAGCAAATAATTCAAAAATAAGTTCTGATGCAGAACTCGCTTTCGTATCAACTAATAATAAGTCTCCATATGCGTCATCATTCGGATGATGATCGATCTTGATGATTTTATCCCCGTTTTTATAACGTTGATCGTCTACGCGTTCGGTATTCGCAGTATCAGTGACAATGACCAACGCGCCTTCAAATTCCTGATCTTCTACTTGATCCGGATGCCCTAAAAAGTCTAGAGTGAAATCGTGTTCCCCTGCAGCCAAAATCTGCTTCTCTGGATAATTATGCTCCAGCAAAAACTTCAAGCCAAGCTGCGACCCGTATGCATCTGGGTCCGGACGAACGTGGCGATGGATAATGATTTTGCTATATTGTTCAATTGTGTCGATGATTTGACTGTTCATGCCCCAATTCCTCCAGTTATAAGGAAATCCATTCGCAATTCCATGCTTTTCTAAGTACAATAGAAATGAATAATGCATGACAGGAGGTCCCTTATGTTAGTATTTGTGTTATTAATCATTGTATCATTTGTTTTTTATTTTTATTATAAAACAAAACAATTCCGAGCAGTATTGCCGATCCGTAAAAAATGGTACGGCGCGACGGCATCGTTCGCGTTAGGTGCGTTTATGCTGTTTTTCGGCATCAACCAGCTATTCGTCTTCCAAACCGCAGTCACATATATCATTGCCGGCATCTTTATCGTACTCGGCTTAGCGATGATGTTCACGAACTATAAAGCGGCGAAACATTATCATCAATTTGTTGCCGAAGAAGCGCGTTTAAACCAATAATCTTGCTTGCGGCATCGTTCAAAGCCTCTCCTGTCTAGGAGAGGCTTTTTCATCTCCTATCATCGATCCAATAATTGGAACGTCAATAAGGCTTTGCCGACAATTTCATTGTCGCAAGTTACTTCCACATCCATTTTTGCCGATTTCCGGCTAATGTCCAATATGATTGGCTTGATCGTCACTGTGGAGTCGAGTTGGACTGGATTTAAATAATAGACCGTCATATTTTCCAAAGCGCTGTCTTTGCGATTTTTTGTTTTTAAAGCTGCAGTCGCGGCTTCGATTAAAATCATCGAATAAGCTCCATAGGAAATCGAGCCGTAGGCGTTGGTCATTTGTGGAGTCACTTTAAAATCGAGCGCCAGTTTATCGGCGGACTGCTGGTTCAGCTGGCTCTTTATGATGTCGTCGATTGTTTCCCCTTGCTGCGGTTGACGCTGGGCGGTCTGAATCGCTTTTAATACATCTTGCCTGCTGATAATGCCTTTTAATTTCCCTTGCTCATTTGATACTGGCAGCAAATCGATCCCTTCCCAAATCATGCGGTGTCCGGCAGCTGCGACACTGGTTTGTATCGAGACCGTGATAGGATCTTTTGTCATGACTTTTTCGACCACTTCCGAAGGTGCATGCCCAATAACGTCCCGCGAAGTAATAATGCCGACTAGCTTGCCATTATCGTCCACTACAGGAAACCCGCCATGCGTCGTTTCTTCGTTTTTCTTATGGTATTCGGTGATGGTGTCTTTTTCGTTTAAAAGGTGAGTTTCTTCTAAAGGAATCAATATGTCTTCTATCAACAAAATTTCCTTCTTGATTAATTGGTCATAAATTGCCCGGTTAATCATGGTCGCGACGGTAAATGTGTCGTAACTCGTTGAAATGACTGGCAGCTCGTATTCATCTGCCAATTTCTTTACCGTGTCAGAAGCCTCGAATCCACCCGTAACTAAAACTGCTGCACCTGCCTGCAGCGCATATTCATGGGCTTTAAAACGATTGCCGACAATCAATAAGTTGCCAGCCTCTGTATAGCGCATCATATCGTCGAGCTGCATGGCACCAATGACGAATTTTGTCAGCGATTTATGTAAGCCCGCTCGACCGCCAAGCACTTGGCCGTCAACGATATTGACAATCTCAGCATAAGTGAGCCGTTCAATATTCTCTTTCGTTTTTCGTTCAATTCGAATGGTGCCTACGCGTTCGATGGTTGACACTAGACGCTGTATTTCAGCTTCTTTAATCGCGCGATAAGCGGTGCCTTCGCTCACTTGAAGCTCTTTGGCAATGCGCCTTACTGAAATTTTCTCGCCGACCGGAAGCTTTTCAATATATTGCAAAATTTGTTCGTGTTTCGTAGCCATCTTCTCACCTTTTCCTTCTGCATACTGTTCTTTTCAGTGTACCATATTCCCTAGTCGAGCGATGTCACCGCCTGTCTTTCAATAATAACCCTTTTTTCAAACCATGAAAAAATCCGAAGAACAGAATTCTTCGGATCATGGATTAAATTTCAATTTTGTTGCCGACAGCTAAGATGATAACTTTCGTATCTTTCACCATGCCTTTAAATTTCTCCGGATCTTGCTTGATGGGCGGGAACGTATCAAAATGAATCGGTACAGCGATTTTCGGTTTGATTAGGCTGACTGCGAACGCAGCGTCTTCCGGTCCCATAGTGAAAAAGTCGCCAATTGGGACGAACGCCACATCAATCTGATGACGCTTGCCGATCAATTCCATATCCCCGAACAAATCGGTATCTCCTGCGTGATAGATGGTCTTCCCTTCTGCGGTAAACAAGATACCAGCCGGCATGCCACCATAGATCACTTCACCACTTTCCGTTTTATAGGAAGAACTATGAAATGCTTTCGTAAACTTCACTGTGCCAAAGTCAAATTGATGTGAGCCGCCAAGATTCATGCCGACTGCATCAACTCCTTGCGCACTCAGGTAATTCGCAAGCTCTACTGGTGCAACCACTTTAGCGTTTTTCTTTTTCGCGAGTTCTACCGTATCTCCAACATGATCATTATGTGCATGAGTCAACAAAATGGCATCCGGCTGTTCCGAGCTAACAGACAGATCTGTTAAGCTATTCCCATTGATGAACGGATCGATTAAAATTGTCTTGCCCTTTGTTTGAATTTTAACTACTGAATGCCCATGATATGAAAGCTCCATTTTATACAATTCCTCCCTAGTCTATTTGCGATGGTTTCATGCAGTAATATACCCTCGTTTTTGTTATGCTACACCTATAACCATTTTTAAGGAGGACTACATATGAAAAAAGTCGATCAATTGGAAAGCTATTTAAACGAACTTGGCATTGACGCGGCATTTATCACCAATCCTGACAACGTCTTCTATTTCAGCGGATTTAAAAGCAATCCCCATGAACGGTTGCTTGGCGTCATGATATTCAAGGACGCCGAGCCTTTCTTGATCTGTCCACAAATGGAAATGCCGGATGCCAAAAATGCTGGATGGGATGGCGATATTATCGGGCATATGGATACCGACAATGCTATGGACATTCTTCAACTTGCCGTATCAGAGCGGACCGGCACACTTTCTAAAATCGCGATTGAAAAATCTCATATGACGGTTGAGCGTCTTGATGCATTCACCGAAGCTTTCGGCAGCATGAAAGTCTTGGCAGTAGATAATAAAATCAATGCGATGCGGGTTATTAAAGATGAACACGAGTTGGAAATTCTTCGAGAAGCCGCAGAACTTGCCGATTACGCAATCGAAGTTGGTGCTAGCGTATTAAAAGAAGGCATCACGGAAATCGAAGTAATGACAGAAATCGAATTGGCGTTAAAAAAGCGCGGCGTCACGCATATGTCTTTCGACACCACCGTACTAAGCGGTCCAAAAGCCGCTTCACCACACGGTAAAACCGGCGACCGTAAAATTCAAAAAGGCGATCTTGTGTTGTTCGACCTTGGCGTTGTGCATAGAGGCTATTGCTCAGATATCACACGCACATTAGCATTCGGTGAACCGGATGAAGAACAAATGAAAGTTTATGATGTAGTACTTAAAGCGGAACTCGCTTCTCTAGAAGCCGTTAAACCCGGAGTTACGGCTGCAGAACTCGATAATGCTGCGCGCAACGTTATTAATGATGCGGGGTATGGTGATTATTTCACTCACCGCCTTGGCCATGGCCTCGGCATTTCAGTCCATGAATTCCCATCTCTTCATGGAGCCAATGACTTAATGATTGAAGCCGGAATGGTGTTCACTTTGGAACCCGGAATATATGTACCTGGAAAAGTCGGCGTCCGCATTGAAGATGATGTCGCGGTTACTGAAGATGGATTCGAAGTATTGACGAAATACCCGAAAGAGTTGCAGATAATCGAAGCTTGATCCACAAGATGAAAAAGGCTGTTCCGAAAAGTCATACAAATGACTTTCGGAACAGCCTTTTTATTCGTTAACGGGATAGTAATTCGTCGACAGATTTGTATTCCAAACCTTGATCGAAAGCAACCGCCTGATACGTAACAAAGCCGTTAAGCGTATTTACGCCTTTTTTCAATGCTTCGTTTTCAAGCACTGCTCTTTCAAAACCTTTGTTGGCAATTTGCACGGCATAAGGAACAGTAACGTTTGTCAGCCCCATTGTTGAAGTACGAGGCACTGCTCCTGGCATATTCGCCACTGCATAATGGACTACATCGTGTTTGATATAAGTCGGTGCATCATGCGTTGTAATGCGATCGCTCGTCTCAAAAATGCCGCCTTGGTCGATTGCGATATCCACCACGACTGAACCTGGCTTCATCGATTTGATCATGTCTTCAGTAACTAGTTTCGGAGCTTTAGCGCCTGGTATTAGCACGGCACCTACAACTAGATCCGCTTCTTTTACCGATTCTGCAATATGAAGTGGATTGGAAATAAGCGTTTGAACGTCAGAACCGAACAAATCATCCAATTGGCGAAGACGGTCAGGATTCAAGTCAAGAATTGTAACGCTCGCTCCCATACCAACTGCCACTTTCGCAGCATTTGTGCCGGCAACGCCGCCGCCGATTACAGTCACTTTGCCGCGTGATACGCCTGGGATTCCACCAAGCAGGATTCCACCGCCGCCGTATATTTTTTCAAGGAATTGTGCGCCAATCTGGGTAGACATTTTACCAGCCACTTCGCTCATAGGCGTCAATAGCGGTAATGTATTGTTTGGAAGTTGTACCGTTTCGTAAGCGATGCCGATTACTTTCGAATCGAGCAATGCTTTTGTCAAAGCTGGTTCTGGAGCTAAATGAAGGTATGTGAACAAAATCTGACCTTCGCGGAAATAGCCATATTCGGAAGAAACAGGCTCTTTGACTTTCATAACCATATCGAATGACCATGCTTCGTCAGCTGTAGCGACGATTTGTGCGCCTGCAGCGATATAGTCCTCATCTGTAAATCCGGAACCTAGTCCAGCTCCTGCTTGTATGAAAACTTCGTGACCGAATACAGCCAAATTGACTACGCCCGCTGGTGTCATTGCAACCCGATTTTCATTGTTCTTCACTTCTGTCGGAACTCCAATACGCATTTCAAAACCCTCCAATGTCTGTTCTACAAATATATGATTAATAAACCGGTTATCCGGTTAATTGTTCAAAGCAAGTCCATTTTATCAGATATTCCTGATTTCCGCTCTTCTTTTTTCATCTTTGGTAATTATTTCTTTTATCCCTCAATATTCACAGCATTCTTAAATAATTTCCCTAATCAATTTCCATAAAAGAAGGATTTTCTCCTGGCAGAAGAGAACTTTATACTTATCAATTAAGGAGGAATGCATAATGACTTTAAAGTATTCACAGATTCTTGTCGCAGTCGATGGTTCGAAAGAAGCGGAGTGGGCATTTAAAAAATCAGTGGGCATAGCAAAAAGGAATCACGCTACTCTTAATTTGGTAAATATTATCGACACCCGCTCGTTTGCGGCGATCGAAGCTTATGATCGTTCGATTGCTGACCGAGCACAGAAATTTGCTGAGGATTTATTAAACGGCTATAAACGTGAAGCGGAAGCAGGAGGCGTTGAAAAAGTCAATATCGTCGTCGATTATGGTTCTCCGAAAACGATGATTTCACGCGAATTGGCAGAGAGATTATCAGCAGATTTGATCATTTGTGGTGCAACCGGCTTAAATGCAGTCGAGCGATTTCTCATCGGCAGTGTTTCTGAACACATCGTACGTTCCGCAAAATGCGATGTCCTTGTTGTGCGTACTGATGACCAAGGTGGAGAAATCGAGTCGGGGGAATATGCAGCAAGCGATGAAATGTCATCCGGGAGTTCAGAACATGCTGTTGGAGATAAGACGCCTCTGCAAAAATCATCTGAACCGATGGTTGGCGAAAATATCGACAGACGGTAAATTACTGTCTATGAAAACAATGGAATAATTTATCTGCACATAGTTAAGGCGGCCGTCATTAGACTGGCCGCCTTTGTCATGCACATTAAAATTTCCCAGGATATTCAACACGAAGCTGCTTGATGAGTTGTTCTTCAATTAGAAGATCGAAGATGAATTTCTCCTCGATGATTGAAGTAAACCCGGCCAATCGTTCCGTTGAGTTTATTTTTTCGTAAACCGGAACTGTTAAACCGAAATCATAATAATCGGCTTCATCCGCAGCTTCCGCTTCTTGCTTTGCAGCTAAATGGTACTCTAATGCTTTTTCAGTATCCGTTAACAAATACACTTCAGACAAAAATAGCAAATCATCAATGAGAAAGAGGCTATTATCTTCTGCAATTTTTTGTTCAACATATTTTTGAGCCTTTTCAAACTGTCCTTGCAACAGGTAAATTTCGACCATCCATCCCATCGCTTCATCTGCTTCGTACGCGCTTCCAGTTTCTTGGATCTCACCTGCGTATCTCTCGGCCTCAGCGAATTGCTCCATTTCAATCGCTGTCATAAGATTGTTGAACTTTTCTTCGGCTGCTTGTTGATCGATGATCATTTGATCAAGGAACGTCTCTTGAAAAGTCGCAAAGTCTTGCTCCGTAATCGCTTCTAACCTGCTGTAGAAATCATTGATCGATTCAGTCTGCAGTAATTCGATGATTCGCTCCTCCCCATGCGCCTCTGCAATTGACGCTACCGCCAGGCCGCTTTGTGCATAGGGATCAAAAAATTCAGTGGAAGCTGCATCGAAATTTTCAGGATCGTCCAAATTGCGAAAATCCAAAATTTCCAGAGATTCCAGTTCCATCCACGATGGCACATCATCTGCGAGGTAATCCGCCATGCCTTCCTCAAACCATTGAGGCGTCCGATTAAAATCTAAACCATGCTTTTCAGCAAATAATTGGCTGTGGTAGTGAGCGTATTCATGGATCAAAATCACTTCCCAATACGGGTCATCCGGCACCAAATGAATTGTCCGGTTCAGCCAATTATAAAATCCGGATATCGCTTCCATCCCACCGCTTGCTTCAAGCGAGCTATACTCTTCATGGAATTCTATTGCCAATCCTCCGCTATCCCGAGTTCCAAAAAAGTCATTAAATTCGCTTCTTTTCTCGCCAAGCAGCTGATCGAATTTTTCAATAGCATCCTTATTTTCTTCAGTATGGTAATATTCCACACCGTTTCTCGACTCTATCTGCAACGATTTCTGTGTAGGTATTTGAAGAACCGAACTGGTGAATAGACGCGTCTTTTCAGTGTGTGAAAGCCCAGAAGCTTCCAAGGAATATTCTACATAGGAGTTGATCCCTGCCACCGTTACTGCAACCGCAAAGAGCAACACTGAAAAAATCATCAAACCAGCCGCTTCTCCTGTGCTGCCAATTCGGAATAAAGTGAACTTCCCTTGTGCAAGTGCATAAATACTAATCGAAAACAAAACAGTACATAATAAGAGAATCGCTATTGCAATAGCCAATCCGCTGATTAACCCTGAACTTAAGATCACGTGATAGCTGCCGACCGATAAAGCGGTAAACGCAAATACATAAACAAAGAATTTCAATAAACTTTTCATAGGGCCTCCAGTAAAATTGAGTTAACTATCGCTGCACTAGAAGTACATTCAGCTGTTAAATACTTCCTATATATTAACAGTATTGTAAATCTAAATATACTACTATTTTAGCTAAACACTAAAACTGTTTTACTTTTCCACCTTCCTGCTACCGTTAAATTAAATAATCTATATTTCACAACTTATTCAACAAAATCACTTTAACCATTCGTCCAAAAATTCACTTTGGTCTCCTTCGAAATATTCTTCAAAAAACACCTTGAAATCTGCTGTATTCAAAAATTCAAACTGAAATTCTTCGTAATAAGCCCTCAAGAACTCGAGTGCCCCCTCTTGGCCGCCGTTTTCAGCAAAAAAGTCCCTCAACCTAAGCGGCGCCTCGCCGTAGACTGTCGATATATAGCGAGAATTACTGAATTCAGCGAGCGTCAGGTTTGTATATTTTTCCGGCTTCTCAAATTGCATCGCGGATTCCGCTGAATGATAGCCGTACGATTCGTCTCCATAATAATCCGTAATGAATAAGGCTGAGGCAAATTCGGTTATGCTTTCGTCTAGCCAAGCATCCTCAAAAGGGTCATTACCGACAATGTAATAGAACCATTGATGGGCGATTTCATGCACCAACACGGTATCAATCAAGTCTGCAACCGATCCAACTTCAATAATATTCGGGTATTCCATAAAGCCATCATTCCCGATCAGGTCAAGTTCCGGAAAAGGATTGTCTCCAATCTCTTTTTCAAAAAATGCAAATGTTGCCTGGGCCACTTCTGTTGCCTCTTCTAATAATTCTTGATCAAGAGGCATGAACAACCTTAATTTCGTATCATTGACTTCGACCGTTTCATGAAGCCATTGCTCGGGATTCAATAACGCTAAATAGAAATCCTTGATCTTTTCCCCCTGCAAAGTGCCCGATGAAGCAGCTTTTACAGCTCCATCTTCTGCTGAACTTGCTATGAGAAATTCCTGCGGCAATGTGTAAGTGATTTTGAATTCCCCAAAACCTGTGTGGTAAGATTCTCCCGTTACAACAAAGTCTTGAATATCCCATCCCTCGTCATATTGAGCAAGCATCGGATACCATTGCGCCAAATAGAAATTTTCTTCTACTTGCGACAAGCGCAGTCCGTTTGCCGGCAACTTTAATGAGTAGCTTATCTCGATTGTTTCAGTAGAACCCGGTTTAAGCGGCTCTTCAAGTTCAACCAATAATTCATTGTTTTCAAGACTGTATCGCATGTCACCGTCTTCACCCGAAACTTCTTTTATGTCCGCTTGGGCTGAATCCTGAAAGAGATTTTCAGTCATTTCCGGATTTAATGCATTCGGCACGAAATAAAATCCGATGTTTTGAAACGCTTCTTCCGACTCATTGATCACGTTTATGTTCGCCTTTATATGAAATTCGTCTCTGCTGTCGAGTTCTAGATCGATGTCATAGTCGGCGCTTGCCCCCATCTCGGTGCCCTTGCTTTTTGACTTCTGATTTGCACTGACACTCCAAATCGCAGCTATTAATAGCAACACCGCAACGAAAATAAACACTTTTTTCTTATTTCGCATTGTCGGTTCCCCCTCGCCGATCCACACATTTGACCACCCAATCAGCTTGAATTTCCGGGTTGACGATTTTTTCATAATGGCGTTCAGCTCGCCAATACCGCTCTTCTATCTTCAAGGTATTTTGCTGGACTGTTTTAGCTTCTCTCAAAAACCTGACTTGTCTTGGACATTTCAAATACAAAACTTGATCAAAGAACCCCCGCCATTCAGCTCTTTGCAGAAAAACACCTTCTATTAAAATGACAGCTTGCTTTGGGATGGCTACTGTTTTCACTCGGCATTCGTCCTTGGCCTTATGGTAAAAAGGTAGATCCAATTGTTGTGCGCTCTTCAATTTACTAAAAAACTCATCAATTAATCTGTTTACTGGCCATTGCAGTTCGTAGTACTCATACCATTCTTCAAAGCCGGTTTCATAACGCTTGGCACGCTCAACGATAAAATCATCAATATGGAAAAGGCAGCATTCGACGTCAATGGTTTTTGCCTGTTCTACGATATCATGTGCAAATGTCGTTTTCCCCGACCTGCTTAGACCATCAATTCCCAATACAACTCTATCTTCATTCCCAAATTCCTTTATACTTTCGAACACTCTACTTATTTCCTGTTCCACCCGATTTCCTCTTTCCCAACTCATACTTTGCTCTTCTTTTTGGTTTCGACATCTTTCGCTATATCCCTCTAACAAAAAATGGTGAGATCATTTTCATTTATTACGCTCTTCTTTCCTCTGCATGTAATTTCTTCAAAATCATACGCAAGCTTTGCCTATCGGTTTTATGTTATTATTAACGATGTTGAAAAAAGAGGTTCGCAAACTCCCTCTCTAAAAAACTAAGGAGATGTTTTCATTGAAAAAGGAAAAAGCGGTTGTCGTTTTTAGCGGCGGTCAAGATAGCACGACCTGCCTATTTTGGGCTATTAAAAATTTCAGCGAAGTCGCTACAGTGACATTCGACTACGGCCAACGCCATTCGGCTGAAATCGAATGCGCTCGTCAAATTGCAGAAGAATTGAATGTATCTTTCAAAGTGCTCGATATGACATTGATCAACCAATTATCCGCAAATGCATTGAC
>JBFEIJ010000080.1:0-11336 GCA_041553775.1 Planococcus sp. (in: firmicutes) | reverse complement strand
ATACCCCGTGGTGTTGTATGCTCAGTCCAATGAGGGTTATCAAAATTTATTGAAAATCACGAGCGCGTTATCGACCCGTGAGAAACAGGCAATTCCGGAGCAATGGCTAAAGGCATATAAAGCTGGATTGCTTTGTGTCATCCCAAACTCGATCCAGTGGAACCTGACAGACCGGAGTGAAGCGTTCAGTTACTTACTGACGTTGTTTGGCACATCTTGTTTGGGTAGTGTTAGCCGTCCAGGCGGAGAGGCTACGGACTACGAAGCTGGTTTTGTAGAGCAATGTTCAAAACTTGGAATTGCCATCATCGCTAATCAGGATTGCCGCTATTTGCGTGAAGAAGATGCATTTGCATATGAAGTGGCTTCGGCAATTGGCCAAGGTTTGAAGATGAATGATCCAGAACGCAAACGGCCGACGCATACACAAGCATATGTGCCAAGAGCGGAAGAGTTTACCGAATGGTTTCATGACCATCCGGAATGGATTGATCAAGCAGCTGCAATGCTCGCGAGCTGTAAAGTGACAATTGCTTTGCATCGGCAATTACTGCCGATGTTTCCTTTGTCTGAAGGGACAGACCGCTTAGTCTATATTAGAGAGCTTTGTGAGAACGGTCTTGCTGAGCGATTGCCTGGTGCAAATTCGGCATATGCAGATCGGCTATCGTATGAATTAGGCGTGATCAGCCAAATGGGCTTTATCGATTATTTTTTGATTGTCGCCGATTTCATGAAGTTTGCGCGTGATCAGGAAATCCTAACCGGACCGGGAAGAGGTTCATCGGCCAGCTCGCTTGTCGCGTTTTCATTGCGCATTACGGATGTCGACCCTCTTGAGCATGGTTTGCTATTTGAGCGATTTTTGAACCCGGAACGCATTACGTTGCCGGATATCGATATCGACTTTGCCGATCACCGTCGTCATGAAGTGGTCGAATATGTTGCGCGGAAGTACGGCAAAGAAAAAACGGCTCAAATTATTACATTTGGAACGTTGTCTGCTAAAGCGGTCGCCCGTGATACAGCCAGAGTGTTCGGATTCGAAGCAGAAGAGCTGGATGCAATCTCGAAACTGATCCCGAACAGACCGGGAACGACACTGCGGTCTGCGCTAAAAGATTCCACGCAATTCAGCGATTGGGTCACGTCGAAAGAAGAACGGAAAACGTGGTTTAAAACTGCCTTAAAATTGGAAGGGTTGCCGCGCCACGCTTCGACGCATGCTGCGGGTGTCATTTTAAGCCCAGTTCCACTGGTGGATTTAGTGCCAATTGAAAAAGGCAGTGAAGAGATTTACATCACTCAATGGCCGATGGGTGAACTCGAGCAAATCGGCTTATTAAAAATGGATTTTCTTGGCTTGCGTAATTTAACAATCCTTGAACAAATACGCCGATTGCTTTATCGCCAAAGCGAAAAATGGATTGATTACCGAAAAATCCCGCTTAAAGACGAGGCCACGTATGCGCTGTTAGCGAAAGGCGATACGACAGGGATATTTCAGCTGGAAAGTGACGGGATGCGCCGTGCGTTGCAACAAGTCAAACCGACGGCTTTCGGCGACATCGTAGCGGTCAACGCGCTGTTTCGTCCCGGACCGATGGAATTCATCCCGTTATATGCGCGCCGCAAGCATAAGCAAGAAAGTGTCGTCTATACCCATCCGATTCTTGAACCGATACTGGCAGAAACATACGGCGTTATCGTTTACCAAGAGCAAATTATGAAAATAGCCGCCTCCATGGCCGGTTTTACACTGGGCCAAGCGGATCTATTAAGGCGAGCGGTCAGTAAAAAGAAACGTGAAATTTTAGATGAACAGCGCATGCACTTTACAAAAGGCGCTATCGAAAAAGGATTTCCTGAAGAAGCGGCAAAAGAAGTTTATGACTTAATCGTCCGATTTGCGGATTACGGATTTCCGAAAAGTCACGCGGTCGCTTATAGTATGATTTCTTATCAATTGGCCTATATGAAAACGCATTACGCTGTGCCGTTTTATGCTGCTATGCTGTCGAACAGCGCGGGCAATAACGAAAAGATACAACAGCTACTGCAAGAAATAAAAGGGCGCAATATCTCCATTTTGCCGCCTTCCGTCCAAGACAGCAGTTATTCGTTTTCGGTCGATGACGGGCAAATCAGAATCGGTTTGAATTCAGTGAAAAGTGTTCCAGGAAGTACGGTCAAAGCCTTGTTAAATGCGCGCAAGGAAGGCGCGTTTACAAGTATGTTCAATATTGCCGAACGTATTTCTGCCGTGCATTTTACAAGGAAAGCGTTTGAACCGTTAATTAAAGCAGGTGCGCTGGATGACTTCGGCATCGATCGGGGAGTTCTTCTAGCTTCTCTCGATAGCGCCGTAAAGCATGCAGAGCTGGTAAAGCCGAACGAAGAGCCTGGACTTTTCGATGACATGGGCTCGAGTTTCATGAAGCCGAAATATGCCAAAGCTTCACCAATTCCTGAAAATTTGAAGCTTGATTATGAAAAAGAAGTACTCGGGTTTTATTTGTCGACGCATCCGATTGTGCGGCAAAAAGAATTGCGTCAAAAAACGTATACTGATTTAGCTTCGATGAAGACAGGCAAAGACCGTGAACCGGTTTTAGTGCTCGGGATGGTGGAAGACATTAAACGGATACGGACGAAAAAAGGTGACGCGATGGGGTTTGTTACGTTGCAAGATGATACAGGATCAGCCTCAATCACGTTATTTCCGGCAGAATACGCTAAATATAACGCGTTGCTCGAAATGCATGAGATTTTAGAAGTGCAAGGCATTATTGAAAATCGCAATCAAAAAACAGCCATTATTTGTAAAACAATAACGAATTGACTGCCTTTCTTCCAAGAAAGGCAGTTTTTTCTTTACGTATGCTAAAAAGTTTTGTATTCTAAACAATATGAGTGGCCAGACCACTTTCAAATTAATGGAAATTAGGGGCGATCATGAATCAATCAAAGCGATATTTAGACATTGTGAAAGAAATTCGAGACATGATTCGACAAGAAAAAATAAAGCCAGGAGACCGGATTCCATCCGAAAGGGAATTGGCAGAAAAACTGCAAGTTGGCAGATCGACGCTTAGAGAAGCGTTGCGAAGCTTGGAATTATTAGGTCTTATTGAAACACGCAGAGGGGAAGGGACGTTTCTTTCCGATCATCGAAACCACCAACTAGTGGAGGTCTTATCCACTTTCATATTGCAGGACAACAAATCGAGGGAAGATGTTTGGGAAACCAGGCTGATGCACGAAATCTCAGCTATTCAATCAATTTGCGAGAACAAAGCTTTAGCGGACCTGCGCATTTGGGATAGTTTCAAAGTTAAACTGCAAGACGAAAGCTTCCAACGAGACGATTTTGTTCGGGAAATGATGGTTTTGTCTGGCAACCGGTTGTCTTTGAAAATTTGGTTTTTGCTGCATCAATACAGTGGAAGCTCATATTCGGAAGAAGTAGCTGAAGATGAAAAAGATTTAGTATATCCAGTTTTAGATGCGCTTGAAAATCAGCAAGAAGAAAAAGCGGTACAAGCGTTTAAAGCTTGGAGCGAATGGATAGAAAAAAGGAGAATGCAAAATGGCGATAATTCGTGAGATGTTTAAACGCAATAAAGAAACTCAAGAAGCGACAATTCCTTCTAAGAAATCCAAAGATGTACCAGAAGGGCTGATGACAAAATGCCCTGAATGCAAAGAAATCACGTTAACGAAAGAATTGACAAAGTTATTGAAAGTTTGTCCGAAATGCGATCATCACTTTAAAATGACCGCATATGAAAGAATTAATTGCTTGTTGGATGAAGGTTCTTTCGAGTCGATGGACGATCATTTGAAATCTGAAAATCCACTTGGCTTTCCAGGTTACACCGAGAAAATCAAGGCGGATAGCGAGAAAACCGGTTTGAACGAAGCGGTGCTGACGGGACTTGGAAAGATCGATGGACGTGAAATTTCAATTGCTGTGATGGATTCCCATTTCCGTATGGGTTCAATGGGTTCGGTTGTCGGTGAAAAAATTACGCGTGCGATTGAAGCTGCGACAAGCCGAAATATCCCTTTTCTCATCTTTACAGCAAGTGGTGGCGCCCGCATGCAAGAAGGCGTTTTATCGCTGATGCAAATGGCGAAAACAAGTGTTGCATTAAAGCGTCATAGCAATGCCGGATTATTATTCGTTTCGATATTGACGCATCCTACAACTGGAGGGGTATCAGCCAGTTTCGCATCAGTCGGCGATATCAATATTGCAGAACCGAAAGCACTCATCGGCTTTGCAGGACGCCGGGTGATTGAACAAACCGTACGTGAAAAATTGCCGGAAGATTTTCAAACAGCCGAGTTTTTACTAGATCACGGTCAATTGGATGCGGTCGTTCACCGCGCGCAAATGAAAGAAACGTTAACGGCGATTGTCAAACTCCATTCGAAAGGGGCTGAGCATAATGCCTAAGCACAAAAAAGATGCTGCACCAAAATCGATGGGGTTTGAAGAACCATTGATTCAATTGCATAAAAAAATCAACGAACTAAAAGAATATTCCACAACTGCAGAAGTCGATTTGAGTGCGGAAATCAGCAGTCTTGAAAATCGTTTGTCAAAGTTGGAAAATGACATTTACGAAAACATGAAACCTTGGGATCGAGTCCAAGTGGCACGTCATCCGGAACGACCGACAACCTTGGACTATATTCCGTTAGTATTCGATGGGTTTATCGAATTCCATGGAGATCGCTTGTACGGCGACGACGAGGCAATTGTTGGCGGCATCGCCTCTTTCGACGGGCAGCCGGTAACGGTTATCGGTCATCAACGGGGGAAAAGTACGAAGGAAAACATTCGACGCAATTTTGGCATGCCACATCCAGAAGGATACCGAAAAGCCCTGCGGTTGATGAAACAAGCTGAGAAATTCAAACGACCTATCATTTGTTTAATTGATACTAAAGGCGCGTATCCAGGAAAAGCGGCTGAAGAACGCGGGCAAAGTGAAGCAATTGCACGCAATCTTGTCGAGATGGCTGGACTTGAAGTACCTGTCATTTCAATCGTTATTGGTGAAGGCGGCAGCGGGGGAGCACTTGCATTAGGAGTTGGAAACCATATCTTGATGTTAGAGAACTCAACGTTCTCTGTTATTTCTCCAGAAGGAGCTGCATCCATTCTATGGAAGGATTCAGCGCTAGCGCAAACGGCTGCAGAAGCGATGAAAATTACAGCACCTGACTTGTTAGAGATGGGCATCATTGAACGCATGATACCTGAAGTGCGCGGGGGTGCGCACCATAATACGCAAAAGCAAGGAGAATTCATGACTGAAGCGATTAAAAAGTCGTTAGCTGAATTAAATGAACTGAACAGTGAGGAACTGATCAGTCAACGATACGAGAAATTTAAGTCCATAGGAGTATTCAGTGAAACATAAACCGCTGCGGCGGTTTTTTTCATTTTAGAAAGCGATTTCATTTAATAATGACACAGATTGCCATGGTTTAATGATAAAATGATAAAAAGTTAACAATTCGATAGGGTTTTCAAGACTGACAGTCGAGGGCCCGCATGGTAAGGTGAAAAGAGTAAAAGGATTGCAGGAGGGATTTAGATGAAACGAATAGGCGTATTGACGAGTGGTGGAGATTCACCAGGTATGAACGCCGCTGTGCGGGCGGTTGTGCGTAAAGGAATTTTTGAAGGAATTGAAGTTTTTGGAGTTTATAATGGCTACCAAGGGTTGATTGATGGCAAAATTTCCAAATTAGAAGCAGGGGATGTCGGAGACATTATCCAACGAGGCGGAACTGCTTTGTATTCGGCGAGATGTCCGGAATTCATCACTGATGCAGGTCAAGAAAAGGCCATTGCCCATATGAAAGAATTGGGTCTTGAAGGTCTCGTGGTTATTGGCGGCGATGGATCTTACAGAGGCGCAATGGCATTAACGAGAAAAGGAATTCCAGCTGTTGGTGTGCCAGGAACAATTGATAATGATATTCCGGGGACAGATTACACAATCGGTTTTGATACAGCGTTGAATACCGTAATTGAAGCGATCGATAAAATCCGCGATACTGCAACGAGTCACGAACGAACATTCATCATAGAAGTTATGGGCCGCGATGCTGGAGACTTGGCTTTATGGGCAGGACTTGCAGGCGGTGCCGAAACGATTTTAATACCTGAACAAAATTTCGACTTGAATGATATGATAGATAGGTTGGAAAAAGGGAAAAAGCGCGGTAAAAAGCACAGTATCATCATCGTCGCTGAAGGCGTCATGAGCGCACAAGATTTAGCGAATATGCTGACTGAAAAGTCGGATACGGATACGCGCATCTCAGTTCTTGGGCACATTCAACGCGGCGGCTCGCCAACTGCGCGAGATCGTGTATTGGGCAGTTTGTTCGGCGCACGCGCAGTTGAAGCGTTGCTAGAAGGCAATGGTGGAGAAGCGATAGGGATGGTCAATAACAAAGTAGTCGCTTATGATATGGAAGAGGCATTCAAGCTGAAACGGAAAGCGGACATGAGCCTATATAACTTATCGAAAGAATTATCAATTTAAAAGCATATTGGAGTGAGGACATTGAGAAAAACGAAAATCGTCTGTACAATTGGACCGGCAAGTGAAACACCCGAGTTATTAGAAGAACTGATCAATGCAGGGATGAATGTTGCGCGTTTGAACTTTTCGCACGGTAGCCATGAAGAACATGCATTGCGCATCAAACGGATCCGTGAAGCATCAGAAAAAACAGGGAAAATCGTCGGCATTTTGCTGGATACGAAAGGTCCTGAAATCCGCACCCATAAAATGGAAAATGACTCGATCGATTTGGAGACTGGACAGAATATTGCCATCTCTATGACGGAAGTATTGGGAACGAAAGAAATGTTCTCGATCAGTTACGGCCGTTTGATTGATGATGTGCATGTAGGTTCAGTCATTTTACTTGATGATGGCTTGATTGAATTGCACGTTACAGGCATTGACAAGGAAAAAGGTCTGCTTCATACAGTAGTTGAAAATGCAGGTACGCTTAAAACGAAAAAAGGCGTCAACGTACCAGGTGTTTCTGTACAATTGCCGGGAATGACTGAAAAAGATGCGCAGGATATTTTATTTGGTATTGAGCAAAACGTCGATTTTGTCGCAGCTTCATTTGTGCGCCGTGCTTCGGACGTTATGGAAATCCGCAGTCATTTGGAAAAGAATGATGGTTCCCATATTCAAATCATCCCGAAAATCGAAAACCAAGAAGGCGTCGATAATATTGACGAAATCATTGTCGTATCTGATGGTCTAATGGTAGCGCGTGGGGACTTAGGTGTTGAAATCCCAGCAGAAGAAGTTCCGCTTGTTCAAAAATCATTGATCGAAAAATGCAATAGTGCAGGAAAGCCTGTTATTACGGCAACTCAAATGCTGGATTCGATGCAGCGCAATCCGCGACCTACAAGAGCGGAAGCGAGCGATGTAGCCAATGCTATTTTTGACGGCACAGACGCTATCATGCTTTCAGGCGAAACAGCTGCTGGTATTTATCCAGTAGAATCAGTTGAAACAATGCACCGCATTGCGATGACTACAGAAGCTGCTTTAAACTACAAACAGCTTGTTGATAATCGCCGCAAAGAAAAAGAACCGAACATGACGGAAGCAATTGGTCAAGCAGTTGCCTATACAGCGCTTAACCTCCGCGTGAAGGCAATCATTGCTCCGACGGAAAGCGGTCATACAGCGAAGATGATTTCGAAATACCGTCCAGGCGTTCCAATCATCGCAGTCACTTCATCAGAGCGCCCGTCGCGCAAGCTGACATTGGTTTGGGGAGTCCAGCCGATTGTCGGTAAAGAAGTGAAGTCGACAGATGAAGTGCTTGAAAATGCAGTGGAAGAAAGCTTGCGTCATCAATACGTATCTCACGGCGACCTGGTCGTTATAACTGCAGGGGTACCAGTAGGTCAAGCGGGTACGACAAACTTGATGAAGGTCCATCTTATTGGCGACAGCATCGCGAAAGGCCAAGGAATCGGCAGAACGAGCGCTTTCGGCAAAACACTAGTCGTAAAAAACTCGGCAGAAGCTTTGGCTCAAGACACGACTGGTAAAATTATCGTGACGATCGGTTCAGACCGCGACATGATGCCAGCCATCGAAAAATGCGCAGGGTTGATTACCGAAGAAGGCGGTTTAACGAGCCATGCGGCAGTAGTCGGCTTAAGTCTTGGCATTCCAGTCATCGTGGGAGTGGCAGAAGCTACAACAAAAATTAAAAATGATTTCGACGTTACGATAGATGCAGAAACAGGCATTATCTATGACGGCCATGCCAGTGTTTTATAAGCTCAGCAAGGAGGGCGAAACCGTATGAAATGGTTTTTCTTAGCATTAATCATCGTCCCGACATTGGAACTGACACTGCTCTTATGGGCAAGCGACGCCATGGGCATATTCCCGACGCTGGGATTGATTATTGCGACTGGAATGATCGGTGCATTTTTGGCTAAGAAGCAAGGGTTAAAAGCATTGCGAGATATTCAAGACAGTATGGGACGCTTGCAGCCGCCAGGTGAACACCTGATAAATGCGGCGCTTGTACTAGTCGGCGGCGTCTTATTGTTGACTCCTGGATTTATCTCGGATGCGATTGGACTTTCGCTTTTGTTTAAACCGACCCAAAAAATATACAAGCCGATTGTCGGCAAAATTATTCAAAAAAAGATGAGTCGCACTCGGGTTATCGTCAGATAATCCCGAGTGAACCCATCGTTATCTTGAGAAATATTTCACAAAAACAAGCGTTTTCATTCACAAATTCTACAATGTTGATTATAATGGCTAGGTAAGGAAATTTATTTTATGCTGAAAAAAGCAAACAACCCATCATTCGGGGTTTTTTTTTGGAATGATGAATACAGTAGAAGGAGCGATTTTAATGACATCGTCAAAAGGTTTAGAAGGTGTAGTAGCTACACAATCGGCCATCAGTTCAATTATTGATGACACACTTACATACGTTGGCTACGATATTGATGATTTGGCAAACAATGCCAGCTTTGAAGAAGTAATTTATTTACTATGGCACCAGCGCTTGCCGAAAGCGGAAGAACTTACTGAACTAAAACAGCAATTGGCTGATAATATGGCAGTACCGCAGGCAGTATTGGAGCATTTTAAAACATACGAAATCAAAAAAGTTCATCCGATGGCTGCATTGCGTACAGCAGTATCGATGCTTGGCTTGTTCGATGAAGAAGCTGAAGAGATGAACCCTGAAGCGAACTACCGCAAAGCGATCAGCATCCAGGCTAAAATTGCTACTTTAGTGACTGCATTCGCACGCGTTCGTAACGGACAAGAACCAGTTGCACCAAAAAATGATTTGAGCTTTGCAGCTAACTTCCTTTACATGCTTTCTGGAAATGTTCCAGCAGATATCGAAGAAGAAGCATTCAACAAAGCTCTAGTTCTTCACGCTGATCACGAATTGAATGCATCTACATTCACTGCGCGTGTTGCAGTTGCGACACTTTCAGATGTCTACTCAGGCGTTACAGCAGCAATCGGCGCATTAAAAGGCCCGTTGCACGGTGGAGCAAACGAGCAGGTTATGAAAATGTTGACTGAAATCGATTCAGTAGACAACGTAGAAAAAGTCATTAATGAGAAATTGGCTAACAAGGAAAAAATCATGGGATTCGGTCACCGCGTTTACCGCAAAGGCGATCCTCGTGCAAAACACTTGCGTGAAATGTCTCAGAAATTGACGAAAATCCGTGGAGAAGAAAAATGGTACGAAATGTCGATTAAGATTGATGAAATCGTCAGCGGCCAGAAAAACCTTCCACCGAATGTCGATTTCTATTCGGCATCTGTCTACCATTCGTTGAACATCGATCACGATTTGTTCACGCCGATTTTTGCAGTATCGCGTACTTCAGGCTGGCTTGCCCACATTTTGGAGCAGTACTCAAACAATCGCCTAATCCGTCCACGTGCTGAATATATCGGACCTGGCATGCAGAAATACGTACCAGTAAACGAAAGATAATTCACATGCGTAAAAAGGCATCTCCATAAGAGAGATGCCGAAAAAACTTCAATTCAGAGCGGGTATTCACGCGCTCAGATAAAAGACTACAGGAGGCTATTTAAATGACTGGCGAAAAAATCACAGTAGAAAACGGCGTTTTGAACGTCCCTAACAATGCAGTAATTCCATACATCATCGGTGATGGAACAGGACCGGACATCTGGAATGCAGCTTCACGCGTTCTTGAGCAAGCTGTAACAAAAGCTTACAACGGTGAAAAGTCAATCGTATGGAAAGAAGTTCTTGCTGGACAAAAAGCATTTGACGAAACAGGCGAATGGCTTCCGGAAGAAACGCTTGATGTAATCCGCGAATACCTAATCGCGATCAAAGGACCACTTACTACGCCAATCGGCGGCGGTATCCGTTCATTGAACGTGGCACTACGCCAAGAATTGGATCTTTACACGTGCTTGCGTCCAGTTCGTTATTTTGAAGGCGTTCCTTCACCGGTTAAGCGTCCTGAAGATACAGACATGGTTATTTTCCGTGAAAACACAGAAGATATCTATGCAGGTATTGAATACGCTAACGGTTCGGATGAAGTGAAGAAATTGATTTTATTCCTACAAGACGAAATGGGCGTTAAAAACATCCGTTTCCCTGAGTCTTCAGGTATTGGTATCAAACCAATTTCAGAAGAAGGAACAAAACGTTTAGTTCGTGCTGCGATCAACTATGCAATCACTGAAGGCCGCGAATCATTGACGCTAGTTCACAAAGGGAACATCATGAAGTTCACTGAAGGAGCTTTCAAAAACTGGGGCTACGAAGTGGCTGAGCAAGAATTCGGCGATAAAGTCTTCACTTGGAACGAATACGATGCAATTAAAGACGAAAAAGGTACAGACGCTGCGAACAAAGCACAAGAAGAAGCTCTTGCTTCTGGCAAAATCCTTGTTAAAGATTCAATCGCTGATATCTTCTTACAACAAATCCTTACACGTCCAAGCGAGTTCGATGTTGTTGCAACAATGAACTTGAACGGAGATTACGTTTCTGATGCTTTAGCTGCACAAGTAGGCGGAATTGGTATCGCTCCTGGAGCGAACATCAACTACGATACTGGACATGCGATCTTCGAAGCGACTCACGGAACAGCTCCTAAATATGCTGGTCTTGATAAAGTAAACCCATCATCAGTTATCCTTTCAGGCGTATTGATGCTTGAGCACTTAGGATGGGCTGAAGCTGCTAAAATGATCACAAACTCTATGGAGAAAACAATTGCT
>JBFEIJ010000079.1:0-11358 GCA_041553775.1 Planococcus sp. (in: firmicutes) | reverse complement strand
TTCGCATCCGCCTTTTTTGCGCTTTCAAACTGATGTACAATGAACTGAAACGCTTTAATGAATGAATCGTAAACTAATGAAGAGAGAAAAGAGAAGAGTGAGTATGGGGTGCAGGAGTTAAATTAGTCACGCGAAGAATAAATTAATATTAAGCAAAACATTTCAGTGAGTTTATTCTTTTTTATTTAATAACTTTGTTAGTTTCGTTGTTTAGCTTTATTGCTAATAGGAAATGTAGTTAATTTCATTTGAAAAATTTGAGAGTCAGTAAGTATATAAAAAAATTCGTACTATTAAATTAAATAAATGACTACTTGATCAGGAAATGTTTTGAATGAAACGAAGGGGGGCGACTCCTGCGGGACAGCGAGACAGACGAAACCCTGCAGGAGCGTAGCGACGAAGCGGCTCGGCGCTCGCCCGCGGAAAGCGTCCACCCGTAGTGGAATGAAAAGGTAACGAAAGATTGAAGAATGGGGTGCAGCAAGTGAACAACCAACCTAAAAACCAAATTTCAAAAAAGGGATTAAAAGTTTGGCGGCTCTACGGTTTATTTGAAACATTGGTCATCGCTTTAATAGCGGCCGGAGCAACAGCATTGACGTATTTCTTTGAGTGGCCAATGTGGCTTTACGCCATTTATGGAACTGTAATTGTGTTATTCGGATTTTTACTTATTTACTTATTCCCGAAAATACGCTGGCAGCGTTGGCGCTACGAAGTGCGCGAACAGGAAATTGAATTGCAGCATGGCCTGTTCATCATCCGCCGCACGTTGGTGCCAATGGTGCGCGTGCAGCACGTAGATACTTCGCAAGGGCCGATTTTAAGAAAGTATAATTTGGCTGAAATTTCGATTTCAACAGCTGCTACTGTTCATACGATTCCCGCGCTAATTATGGAAGAAGCGGATGAACTGCGGGCGAGAATTTCAGTCTTGGCAAGGGTGGCGGAAGATGATGTCTGAAACCCGTTATAAACTCCATCCATTATCGGCATTTTTAAATTTTATTAAAGGATTAAAAGACCTAATTGTGCCTTTTATTGTGATATTTGGGGTGAATCTCTTCCAAGAAGGTGGCATTTCGGGAATGTTTACCCAAGGATGGCAAGGCTTGATCCCATTTTTTATCGGTATAGTCGTCGTACTTTTTACATTAGTCGCGGGAATCATCAAGTGGAAACGGTTTGTGTATTGGTTTGAAGAAGGCGAATTGCGCATTGAATATGGTTTGTTTGTGAAGAAAAAGCGTTACATCCCTTTTGATCGAATTCAAAGTTTAAACTATACCGAAGGCATTTTTCACCGATTATTCGGCTTGGTCAAAGTGAAAGTTGAGACTGCAGGATCTGGGAAAGCCGGGGAGTCTGAAGCTGTTTTAACGGCAGTCAAACGTGAAGATGCTGATCGCATTGCTACCAAGATGGAAGAATCGAAAAGAGTCTTTCATACAAAACTGCCAAATAATGAAGATGAGTTTATGAATTCAGAAGAATTGCCAGAGAAAAAAGAAGCGCGTGTACTTTACCGCATGACGCTTAAAGAATTAGTCATTCTAGCGACAACTTCAAGCGGCATCGGGGTCGTATTATCGGCTGTTGCTGTGTTTTTGTCGCAGTTTTCAGATGTCCTGCCTTTCGAAGCAGTATATGAAGAAGTTATGGTGTTTTTACGTTTCGGGTATTTGATTGTAGCGCTGGTCATTTTTGTGGTCTTAACAATTGCGTGGATCATCTCGGTGTTCCTGACAATTTTTGCGAATTACCAGTTCACGATTCAAGCGGATGAAGACAATATTTACATTACACGAGGATTGCTTGAAAAAAAGAAAATTTCAGTGCCATTCAAACGTGTGCAAGGAATCAAAATTTCGCAAAATCCGTTGCGTGAATGGTTCGGCTACGCGACGGTCACTGTCGAAAGTGCGGGGGGTTCATTCGGCGACAAGGAAGAAAAGATTAAGCTTTTCCCACTTGCTAAGAAAAGGGTCATGCTCCCAGTGCTGTCGGAGTTGTTTCCAGAGACGGAATGGGAACCGGAACTGACTGGGGCTCCGAAGCGCAGTGCGCGCTTTTATTACCGTCTCGATTTTATTTGGGGAATTCCGGTCATCGCGGCTATGAGCTATTTATTCTTTCCTTATGGACTTGCTAGCTTGTTATTAATTCCCGCTATTGTTTTGCTTGGGTTGTGGCAATATCGAACAGTAGGATATGCGTTGAACGGCAGACAATTAACAATGCAATTTCGCGGATTTAGTAAACATTCCTTCTATTTGATGAAGAAACGTGTGCAAGTGGTTGATTTTACGCAAAGTTATTTCCAGCGGCGCAAACAATTGATTTCTATTGAGGCGACGATTAAATCCGGCTTGTTAGGTGCTTCTGCACGAATTATTCATATGGATACAAAAGACGCCGAGCGCATTATGGCTTGGTACGAACCCTCAAACCGGCCATAGCAGGAAGATAAAAGGAGCTGTCTAAAATGGGTGGAAAAAGAGAGGCAGATACGAAAAGGTCTTCAAAAGTAGATACTGTTCTTAACCAAGTGAATAGGGATACTAAGCTTGGCGACTTAAGAAAAATTGCGAAGCACATCAAAATAGATCATGATCTTGCTTTGGAACTTTGGTCAACTGAAGAGTATCTGCCCAGGTTATTAGCGATTTTGGTTATGGACAAAAAACTTCTTTCGCAAGATCTCTTAAATAAGCTTGATAGGGATATGCAGATGCACACTGAAGAAGAACGGAATAATTTAATGGACTGGTTAATGGCGAATCAGCTTTCCAAAGACAAGCAGAGCATCGCATTGATGGAATCCTGGGAAAAAAGCCCTTCTTCTCTTCAAAGGCGCACTTTTTGGTATTATCAAGCACGGTTACGGTGGACTGGAAAAACGCTGCCTGACAACACTGCGGACTTGCTATCAGCAATAGAAGCGAACATTGCGCATGAAGCACCGGAAGTTCAGTGGGCAATGAATTTCGTAGCAGGCTGGATTGGTATTTATGACGAAAAAAATCGCTCACGGTGCATCGAAATTGGTGAGGAAACAGGATTATACAAAGGTGAAAAAGTTTCCAAAGGATGTACACCCAATTATTTGCCAGAGTTTATATCGATTGAAGTCAACAAACGGCAAAATCGATAGTTGTGAGGAAATGTGCTGCTAAATACGATAAAGACTACTATTAAAAAAGAAAAGACTGTCCCAAGAGTCATGCAAAATGACTCTTGGGACAGTCTCTTTTATTTTCTGGTTTTCCAGCTAACGATTCTTTTCGGATGGAAATAACTTAGTCCGACTAGAAAGCCTGTAATCATTCCTGCGATATGCGAGGTGGCATTGATATTCGGCGTCAGGAAAGTCATCACTATACTTATTACGATGATTGGCAGTATAATTTGTCTCAGTTGCGGCAATGCGCGGCGTCCGTAATACAGCAAAGCGCCAAATGCACCGAGAATACCGAAGATGGCACCACTCGCACCAACGTGCAAGTAATCCAAGGGTTCAAGGAAATACGTTGCCACAGTGCCAAACAACCCAGCCAGTCCATAAACCGTTAAAAATCGGACTTTCCCAACTAGTTTTTCAAGTTCGGGACCGAACAAGAACAACGAGAACATATTGAATAATAAGTGCATCATTCCGGCGTGTAAAAAAATCGGAGTGATGAACCGCCACCATTCGCCTTGAGCGATCGCAGCATTATAGCCGACGCCATAAGTGAAAATCAAATCACCAATGATAGGTAGCCACGAAAGTACATGGATTATGATATTGATGGCCAATAAAGTTGATACGATTGGATACAGACGCAAATACTGTGAAAAACTTTCTGTGCGGAGAAACATGTAGTCACCTCTTTTTCATACATGTTATTATACCTTTTTAAGGTTTACGATTGAAAGGAGAAACATCTATGATTACTGGAATCGGTTTAGATATCGTTGAACTCGGGCGCATTGAGCGGTTAGACGCAAAGTCGCCGAAGTTGCGGGAACGTGTATTGACGACGCGGGAGCTCGCTGAATACGACACATTGTCCGATAAACGCAAAACCGAGTTTCTAGCGGGTCGCTTTGCGGCGAAAGAAGCATTCGGCAAAGCTCGCGGAACAGGCATCGGGGCATCTTGTGCTTTTCAAGATATAGAAATTCGCAAAGATGAAAAAGGGAAACCTTGTTTATATTATCAACAACAAGAAAATGGGTTGGTTTCCATCACTCATACAAAAGAATATGCTGCAGCACAAGTTCTACTGCAAGCTGAATCACTCGAGGTGAGAGAATGACGGAAAATTACCGGCCGACAAAAGCGGTCATCGACTTAAATGCGATAGAGAAAAACTTGGCGTCGTTTAAAGAGCGTATTGGAGATGCGGAAATAATGGCGGTTGTAAAAGCGGATGCTTATGGGCACGGGATGCTCAAAGTGGCAAAATGCGCAGTGGATACCGGCATCAAGCTATTAGCGGTAGGAACACCGGACGAAGCGTTGGAGTTGCGAAAAAACGGCTTCGATCAAAAAGTGCTTGTGATGGGTGCGTCTCCTGCATCGTTTATACCGGTTGCTCAACAACAGGGAATTGCCCTGGCTGCGATATCGTTGGACTGGCTGCATGTGGCAATAGCTGCGCAAGATCCAGACTTTCCTCCGTTGAAAATACATTTGAAAGTCGACACAGGCATGCGACGCGTCGGTGTTGCTGTTGAAGAAGTGGATGAAGCGATTGCGGAAATCCGTCGCCATTCGCTGGCTTTTGAAGGCTTATTCACTCATTTTGCCACCGCGGATGAAGAAGAAGGAGAATTGTTTAACCGGCAAGTAGAGCACATGACGCGAATTATCGAACAGCTTGACGACGAAAGGGTCATGGTTCATGTATCAAATAGTGCAGCTGCACTCATGCATGCGAGCTTGGCTTATGATGCAGTACGAATCGGCATTTCGATGTACGGCATCGCCCCTTCTGATTATGTGGAAGAAAACTTGCCATTTCCTTTGCTTCCGGCGATGAGCTTGGAGACGGAAATTGTCCATATCAAAAAGGTGAAAGCAGGAGAGGCTATCAGTTACGGCGGAACCTATTGCTGTGAACAGGACGAATGGATTGCGACGCTGCCAATCGGCTATGCGGACGGAATGCTTCGAGGGCTACAAGGTCAAGATGTACTCGTGAGAGGTGACCGGGCAGAAATCGTCGGACGAATTTGCATGGATCAATGCATGATCAGGGTTTCTGAAAAACTGCCAGTCGGTGAAAAAGTACAGCTCATTGGCAAGCAAGACAAAGAGGAAATTCGAATCAATGAATGGGCCGATAAATTGAATACAATCCCTTATGAAATTCCCTGTATTTTAACAAAAAGAGTCCCAAGAATATACATTTAAAAGTGAGAAATGCCAAGTAGGTCTTTTCACTAATCTGTTATGGTGTTAAGATGGATAAGTGAGGCAAGAAAGAACGGTATTTTTCGGAGGTGTAGGCTGTGTACGAGAGATCGAAGCCAAGAGAAGTGGTAGTGAAGCTGCCTAAACAATTGATATCAGAGTTAACGACACATTCAAATGAGCGGTTTCAAGAACACGGCGACTATGTTTATGTTTCTACCCAACGGGTAACCAAAAATATGTGCGATTCACATCATATTCGTGAAGCGATGATCAAAGGCTACGTAGAGATGTCGCATATCAATTTATCAATCGCTTGTGAATGTTCTCACGCGGAGTACGAAGCGGAGCACACGACCGTGCGACTCGTAAGCGGAGGTTGACAACTTGAATGTAAAACGTGGTGACGTTTTTTTTGCGGAATTATCTCCAGTTGTCGGGTCTGAGCAAGGTGGGACCCGTCCTGTACTGGTTATACAAAATGATATAGGGAATCGTTTCAGTCCCACGGTGATTATTGCAGCGATTACGGCGCAGATTCAAAAAGCGAAATTGCCGACTCACGTTGAAATCAACGCCAAGAAATATGGCTTTGAGCGTGACTCGGTCATCTTGCTTGAACAATTGCGCACGATTGATAAATCCCGGTTGACTGATAAAATTACCCAACTAGATGATGCATTGATGGAAAAAGTCGATGAGGCACTTGAAATCAGTGTCGGTCTTGTTAAGTTCTAAGCATACATACTCCTGAAAAACACCCGAAGATCTCCACTTTCGGGTGTTTTTCTATTTTCTACGACGATTCTTTAAGCTTACTGACAAAAAAGATGTGAAAAAAACTTTTTTCCGATACAATAAAAGATAGATTATCTAAAATGCAACTCGAGGTATTTATTGCATAGATGTACAGGGAGGTTTACACCAGAACATGAATAAGCAAATGGCTCAATATATTGAAGCTAATAACACAGAAATAATTGCACAATGGCAAGAACTGATGACAAAAGAACAAAATGACCATTCTTTTCGAATGATGCCTGAAGATTTAATGAACCAGACGAGCAAGGAATTTGCTGATTTGATGGTATCCAACTTATTGGAGAGCCATCAAGCTTACGAAAACCGCTTGAATGACTTTGCTGAAAAAGTCGTACGTCTCGGTTGGACGATGACAGTCGTGACAAAAGCGATTGATCATTTTTCCGAAGTCGTATTTGAAGGCATGGAAGAAGAAGGAATCATTACAAAAGATAATTTCCGTGGATTCTTCAAAGAATTCAATAACTGGATTATCCCGATTCGCGATAGCACCGTTGCAGCTTACTCGAAAACATGGGAGCGCACGGTAAGTTTACAGAAAATCGCTTTGCAAGAATTATCGGCATCGCTCATTCCGGTATTTGAAAAAGTGTCGGTTATGCCGCTTGTCGGAACAATCGACACAGAGCGTGCCCGACTGATCATGGAAAACTTGCTCGATGGCGTAGTAAAACACCGAGCGGAAGTGGTTTTACTCGATATCACTGGTGTGCCGGTTGTCGATACAATGGTGGCGCATCATATTATCCAGGCTGCAGATGCCGTGCGATTAGTAGGCGCGAAATGCATGCTCGTAGGCATTCGTCCTGAAATTGCCCAAACGATTGTTACATTGGGCATCAATTTAAATGAATTTACAACAACAAGCACGTTGCAGCGGGGTGTTGCGCAAGCGCTCGCTTGGACGAATCGCAAAATCGTGGAGGTGGATGAACAGTGAATTTTCGAATTCCGATTTTAAAATTAAGAGATACATTGATCGTTTCAATCCAGTGGGAATTGGACGACCAAACAGCTATCCAATTCCAAGAAGATCTTTTAAATAAATTGCACGAAACAAGCGCGCGCGGAGTCGTAATTGATTTGACATCTGTTGATTTCATCGATTCGTTTATCGCAAAAGTCCTAGGAGACGTCATTAGCATGTCAAGCCTAATGGGAGCGCGAGTGGTTATTACCGGTATCCAACCAGCAGTGGCTATCACTTTGATCGAGTTAGGAATTCGACTTGAAGATGTTATGACAGCCCTGGATCTCGAAAATGGATTGGATAAACTTCAACTGGAATTGGAGGCTTAAAAATGAGCAACCAGTCTTCAGTAGAGATATTAACGGAATGGGATATTGTTGCAGCAAGACAGCTGGGGCGTAATGTTGCTAAAGAGTTAGGTTTTGGCACGGTCGACCAAGCGCGTATCACGACAGCAATCAGTGAACTTGCCCGCAATATTTATTTATACGCAGGCCAAGGGAGAATTGAAATTCAGCAATTGATGGAAAATGGCATCAAAGGCATTTTAATCATCGCGGCTGACCAAGGCCCTGGTATACCGGATGTCCGTAAAGTAATGGAAGATGGATTTTCAACTTCTGGCGGATTGGGTGCAGGATTGCCGGGCGTTAAACGATTAATGGATGAATTCAAGATCGAAACAATCCCTGGAGAAGGGACAGATATAAGAGCTACTAAATGGCTTCGATAGGGGGGGCACATATGGTCCACAAAATCGAAAATCAATACAAAGAGATTTTGAATCAATACATGCAACGGCAATCAGAGCAAAATTTATATGTCGGCCAAAATTTCAGCCGGCAGCTGATTGCTGAAAATATTTCTCCAGAAGAAGTCATCAGCGTCCATAAAGCAGCAATGCAGGAAATTTATAAAGATTTGCCGGATGTGGTTTGGCATTCTTTCGATTTCCTGATTGAAATGATGATTAATTATGGTCTTGTTCTGCAGGAGCGTCAAAGCCTTCTGCAGCGGCAAGAGGAAATAAGAGTAGAGATGGATTTGGCAGCAAATGTGCAAGAAACCTTGCTGAAGACGAAATTACCTGCTTTAGATGGCTTGGATATTGGTTTATTGTCGATTCCAGCGAAGAAAATGAATGGTGATTACATTTATTTTATTAGTGACGCAGATGGTCATGCCGGCATAGCTGTAGCAGATGTGATCGGCAAAGGACTGCCTGCGGCTCTTTGCATGTCCATGGTCAAATTCGGGATGGATAGCTTGAACAATTCACCGGCTAATCCTTCGGAAGTATTGGGTGTCATCAACCGGGTCGTCGAGAAGAGCATTGACGATTCAATGTTTGTATCTATGTTTTATGGCAGATACGATGGAGTGAAAGGGCAATTGACTTACGGTTCCGCAGGACATGAGCCGGCGATTCTTTACCGAGCGAAAACCGGCGAATTCAGTGAGTTAAATGCCAAAGGTTTACTTCTTGGCGTTTCGCCAGCAGCAAAATATGAAGAGCATACGGTGCAGCTTGAAGAACTGGATATGGTCATCATGATGACCGATGGAGTGACGGAAGGCCGGACAGATGAAGGCTTTATTGAACGCGAAGTCATTTTTGAAATGATTGAAGAGAAAAAAGATGAACCAGCGCAAGTGATTGTTCAGCACGTGTATGATGCGCTTGAGCGGATGCAAAATGCTGAATTGCGGGATGACTTTACATTGGTGATTTATAAAAAAGTCTAGGTGATGTTTAAGGACTGCCAAACGGTGGTAATTAGACTTACGATGGCTTTTTTAAATTAATTCGAAATATTGATAAAACAGGGGTGTCATAATAGATGAATATTCAAGTAGAGCTAGAGGAAACAGGGAACAAATTGACAGGTTTTATTCGCGGCGAAATCGACGCTCACACAGCGCCTGTTTTACGCGAAAAATTAGAAATGCACCACAACAAAGAAGGTTTGAATGCAGAGTTGGATCTTTCCGACGTTGATTATATGGATAGTACTGGATTGGGAGTTTTCGTAGCATTCTATAAATCGGTAAACGCTAAAGGTGGACATGTGAAACTTGTTGGCCTTTCATCACGTTTGAAACGTTTATTCGATATTACTGGTTTGGGCGAAATCATGGATATCGAATCAGTTGGAAAAGGTGGTAATTAATATGCGTCCTTTCGATTATGTAGAAATGAGAGTGCCGGCAAAATCACAATACGTTGGAGTGGCCCGCTTGACGATTTCAGGATTGGCTAGCCGCATTGGCTTTACGTTCGACGATATTGAAGATTTGAAAATCGCTTCGAGTGAAGCGGTAACGAACGCAGTCCAGCACGCTTATTCAGAAGGTGAAGAAGGCGAAGTTGTTATTGGATGTGCATTGTACGGTGACAAGATTGAAATAATGGTAGCGGACCACGGTCAAAGCTTCAATTTTGAAGAAACAAAGGCGAAGGTGGGGCCATATCACGATCAAGAAGAAGGGGCTTTTCTTCGCGAAGGAGGTCTTGGCCTGTATTTAATCGAAACTTTGATGGATGAAGTGAAAGTCCATCATCAGGAAGGTGTCACTGTCTTTATGACTAAGTACGTTGGAGGAGAGCAGGTGGAAGAGGATGTCGAAACGATCTCATCCTAATCAGCCGACCAAAGAGCAGGTGCTTGAATGGATTGAGGCTTATCAGCAAACCGAAGATGAAGAAGCTCAAACAATGCTGGTCATGAACTACAAAAGATTGGTGGAATCAATTGCACGCAAGTATTCGAATGGTAAATCTTACCATGAAGATATTGCGCAAGTCGGAATGTTAGGGCTCCTTGGAGCGATCCGTCGCTATGATCCATCTTTCGGAAGAAGTTTTGAAGCTTTTGCAGTGCCGACAATCATTGGTGAGATCAAGCGCTTTTTGCGTGATAAAACTTGGGCGATTCATGTTCCACGCCGCATTAAGGAACTTGGGCCTCGCATCAAGTCGACAGTCGAAGTGTTGACGCGGGAACTTCAGCGTTCTCCTCAAGTGTGGGAAATTGCTGAATACCTGGATGTGGATGAGGACGACGTGTTAGAAGCGATGGAAATGGGCAAGAGCTACCAAGCGTTGTCCATGGATCATTCATTGGAAGCAGATTCCGATGGCAGCACAGTTACTTTATTTGACGTTGTCGGACAAAATGATGATGGCTATGAAAAGGCGGATCAACGTATGCTCGTAGCGAATGCGATGAGTGTGCTTTCAGAACGTGAAAAGCAAATCATCCAATACACATACATCGAGCAATTGAGCCAAAAAGAAGCGGGCGACAAGCTGGGTATTTCCCAAATGCACGTTTCCCGTCTGCAGCGCAAAGCGATCAAGAAATTGCAAGAAGCGATCTTGGCTGCCGGTGGAGTGTCTTAGTGGAAAAAATAAACCACGATTACGTTGAAGCCTGTATCTTTAATGAAGCAAAAAAAGGTAATTTTGAATCCGGCGACAGCTATTACACAGTGTTGACGGATGATTATTTCATTTGCTCGATAGCCGATGGATTAGGAAGCGGACCTGTAGCGCGTGAATCGTCGCAGGTCATTCCACATATTTTAGAACAATACCATCACGAATCGATCGACTCGCTCATGGGGCGATTCAACGGTTTGATGGTGCAAAAACGTGGCGCAGCAGTTGCGATTTTTAAAGTCGACTTCAAAAAAGAGACGTTAGAATACAGCTGTGTCGGGAATATCCGATTCTACCTTTACCGCAAAGGAACGAACGAAATGATTTATCCGTTGCCGGTAATGGGGTATTTATCAGGTCGTCCGCAGAAATTGCGTACGCAACTCTATACTTATGTAAAAGATGATTTGTTCCTTATCCATTCAGATGGAGTGGAACTACGAAACCCGAAAATCATGATGAGACGAGCGGGAATTCCTGAACGCCTTTATTATGATATTCTCCAAGAAATAAAAACGGGCGACGACGCCACGTTTATAGCAGGAAGCCTACTCAAATGAGAAGGCTTCTTTTTTTATGTGATAGTTTGTCAAATTAAGTGCAACAGTTCCTCTTCAAAGGCTTCCGTGGCGGTTTGCCACTCCAAACATTTTCGTGGACGGTGATTGATCAAATGAAGAGCTTCCGTCAACTGTTCTTCACTTACGCCGGCAAAATCGG
>JBFEIJ010000078.1:0-11430 GCA_041553775.1 Planococcus sp. (in: firmicutes) | reverse complement strand
CTCCATTCTGTTTTTAAGGTAATGTTCGTCGAAGAAACAGCTACCAGCTAAATCATTTACAACGTCGAATTGACGGAGCCACAATTGATCGCTGACAAGATTTTCTCTTCAACCTTTCACTCAAACTCATAGGACATTGCAGCCAATGCGTACAAAGGTGCTGTTTCCGTGCGCAGTATCCGTGGACCTAAAGAAGTGAAAATGGCGCCGCTTTCATTCAACGCTGCCGCTTCACTTTCTGAGATTCCACCTTCCGGACCGAATAACAAAAGGAATGAACTTTTATCATACAATGATTTTAAAATTTCGGCAAACCGCGTTCTGTCGCTTTCGCGAGCCGATTCTTCGTAAGCGACGATGACTGCGTCATAATCCGCTGCTCTTTCCATCAATTTCTTAAAGTTATGGACATTGTGTATGTGTGGAATATGCGTACGGTGAGATTGCTCTGCCGCTTCTTTCGCAATTTTATCCAAGCGGCTTCGCTTTTTCTCGCTTTTGCCTGCATCCCATTTAACGATCGACCGTTCCGCGGCGTAAGGGATTAATTCATGCATTCCCAGTTCTGTCGCTTTCTGAACGATTAAATCCAATTTATCGCCTTTTGGCAAACCACATGCAATTGCCACTCGTTTCGGCATTTCCACTTCTCCTGCAATTGCTGAACCGATTTCCGCTTCAACACCCGCTTCCACTGAAGTAATTGTCGCAAAATAAGCGCTTTCTTCAATGACCGCTATGAATTGATCGCCGACGGTTTGACGCATAACTTTGGCGATGTGCTTTGCATCATCGCCAGTTATGGTTAGTATTCGATTATCGGGAAATTTGCCTTCTATGAAATATCTCTGCATTTCCGCACCCCGTTATTCCGGTTTTTTTGAAATAATCGTGACCCAGTCTTCCATCATCATAACATCTTCAATGACGAACCCAGACGCTTCGAGTGCTTCTTTCACATCATTCTTTTTAGCGGAAATAATTCCCGAAGTGATGTAATGTCCACCCGGCTTCACAACTTGGAATGCATCGTCGGTGAACGAAATGATGATTTCAGCCAAAATATTCGCGACAACAACATCACCCGGTTCTTTGATTGCATCCAGCAAATTGCCTTGTACAACCGTTGTCCGGTCTTGAACTTTATTCAGTTTGACGTTGATTTTTGCAGCGGTGACCGCAATATCGTCCAAATCCAACGCATGTACTTCTGACGCGCCAAGCAATGCTGCGCCAATCGCCAATACGCCGGATCCTGTACCGACATCAATGATGCGCTCGCCAGGCTTCACTGTTTTTTCAAGTGCCTGTAAGCTCATTACCGTTGTTGGGTGAGTTCCTGTTCCAAACGCCATGCCCGGATCGAGTTCAATGATCAATTCATCGCTTGAAACCGGTTCATACGTTTCCCATGTCGGCACAATCGTAAAGCGTTGAGAAATTTTGACCGGATGGTAATATTTCTTCCACGCAGTTGCCCATTCCTCTTCGTTTACTTCACTGATTGTGACGATATTAGCCCCAATGTTAATGTCGTACGACACCAAATTCGTAATCGCTAGTTTGATCGCTTCGACCGTTTCGCCCAAAAAGCTGTTTACAGGCAAATAAGCTTTCAAAATGACGCCTTCCTTCGGGAAATCGTCCGGATTCAATGAATAGATTTCTCCGAATTTGTATTCGCGCTCTTTCGTTAAATCCTCCGCATCTTCGATGACGACGCCGCTTGCGCCCGCTTCATGCAAAATATTCGAAACGGGTTCAACAGCTTCATTTGTCGTATGGATTGCTAGTTCTGACCACTTCATGTAGGACCGGCTCCTTTAGTCACCTTTTATGGTGCGTTTGATTTTATCGAATAGCGAACTGCCTTGCTCTTCCGGAATGTCGCCGCTGATTTCAGCAAACTCGCGCAATAATTGCTTCTGACGCTCGTTCAATTTCGCTGGTGTCTTGACGTGAATAACGATATGCTGATCGCCAATTCCATAGCCGTGCACGTTTTTGACGCCTTTCCCTTTTAAGCGGAATCGTGCGCCGCTTTGCGTTCCAGCAGGAATTTTCAATTTCACTTTACCCGACACTGTAGGCACTTCGATTTCGTCACCAAGTGCTGCTTGAGCAAATGTGATCGGCAGATCCAAATAGATATCGTCGTCTTCGCGTTTAAATTCTTTATGCGGTTTGACGCGGAATACGACATACAAGTCTCCTGCCGGTCCTCCGTTGACGCCTGGACCACCTTGACCCGATACGCGCAATTGCTGACCATCATCTACACCTGCAGGGATGGTAACTTTGATTTTTTTCGTTTTGCGGACCTTGCCTTCTCCGCGGCATGTTGTACATTTCTCTTCGATGATTTGTCCAGACCCTTGGCAATGATGGCATGCACGACGGTTGACCATTCGGCCAAACGGTGTGTCCTGTGCCACATTCAATTGGCCGGAACCTTCGCAATACGGACATGTTTTCGACTTCGTGCCTGGTTTTGCACCGGAGCCGTGGCATGTTTCGCATGTTTCTTCTTTCGGCAATTCAACTTCTGTCTCTTTGCCGAATACCGCATCCATGAAGTCAATGTTCATCGAGTATTGAAGGTCATCGCCTTTTCTCGGTGCATTCGGGTCGCGTCGTCTTGAACCGCCGCCGAAGAACGTGCTGAAAATATCTTCAAAGCCGAAGCCGTCCCCTCCAGCGCCGCCGAACCCGCCAAATCCTTGATTTGGATCTTGGTGACCGAATTGATCGTATTGCGCACGTTTTTGATCATCGCTCAATACTTCATATGCTTCTTTAACTTCTTGAAATTTTTCTGAAGCATCCGCATCTTTATTGATATCCGGGTGGAATTGTTTCGACAATTTCCGATATGCTTTTTTCATTTCTTCTTTAGAAGCCGTCTTGGATACCCCAAGCACCTCATAATAATCTCGCTTGTTCATACGTCACTCTCCCTCTTGCAATCAACTGTTATTGTACACGGTTCTAATTGCGGTTGCAAAGACATTGAAAAAGCCAAAGCAGCTTGCTTTGCTTTGACTTTTCAGGTGTTATTTTTTATCGTCGTTTACTTCTTCAAAATCTGCATCTACGATATCGTCGTCTCCAGCAGCGCCGCCTTCTTGCTCGCCGGCAGCTTGTTGTGCTTGTGCTGCTTGCTCATACGCTTTCATCGAAAGGCCTTGCAGAATTTCCTGCAATTTCTCTTTTTTCTCACGAATTGCGTCGATGTCGTCGCTTTCAAGAGCTGACTTCAACTCATCGCGTGCATCTTCAGCTTGTTTTTTCTCTTCTTCAGACACTGCTTCACCAAGATCAGTGATTGTTTTGTCTGTTTGGAAAACAGCTTGATCTGCTTCGTTGCGAAGTTCAACTTCTTCTTTCACTTTCGCATCCGCTTCCGCATTTTCTTCCGCTTCTTTCACCATGCGGTCGATTTCTTCATCTGTAAGAGACGTGTTCGACTGGATTGTGATTGTTTGTTCTTTTTGTGTGCCAAGGTCTTTCGCTTTTACACTAACAATACCGTTTTTGTCGATATCGAATGTAACTTCGATTTGTGGCACGCCGCGTTGTGCAGGTGGAATATCAGCCAATTGGAAACGACCAAGCGTTTTGTTGGCTGCAGCCATTGGGCGCTCACCTTGCAAGACATGGATATCAACAGCTGGCTGATTGTCAGCTGCAGTTGAGAATGTTTGAGATTTCGAAGTCGGAATCGTCGTGTTGCGTTCGATCAATTTCGTGAACACGCCGCCCATTGTTTCAATACCAAGTGACAATGGCGTTACATCAAGTAATACAACATCTTTCACGTCGCCGCTAAGCACGCCGCCTTGAATTGCTGCACCCATTGCTACTACTTCATCCGGGTTAACGCCTTTATGTGGGTCTTTTCCAGTTAATTTCTTAACTGATTCTTGTACTGCTGGAATACGAGTAGATCCACCGACCAAAATGACACGGTCCAAGTCAGAAGCTGAAATGCCTGCATCTTTCAATGCTTGGCGAGTTGGTTCCATCGTGCGTTCAACTAATGCGTGCGTCAAATCGTCGAATTTCGAACGTGACATAGTCACTTCCAAGTGCAACGGTCCAGCTTCGCCAGCCGTGATAAATGGCAATGAAATTTGAGTTGAAGAAACACCAGAAAGGTCTTTTTTCGCTTTTTCAGCTGCATCTTTCAAACGTTGAGTAGCCATTTTGTCTTTAGAAAGGTCAATGCCGTTCTCTTTTTTGAATTCTTGTACCAAGTAGTCGATGATCACTTTATCGAAGTCATCGCCGCCTAGACGGTTATCGCCTGCAGTCGATTTAACTTCGAAAACGCCGTCGCCTAATTCAAGGATCGATACGTCGAAAGTACCGCCGCCAAGGTCATAAACAAGAACTGTTTCGTCTTTGTCCATTTTATCAAGACCGTATGCAAGTGCTGCTGCAGTCGGCTCGTTGATGATACGTTCTACTTCAAGTCCAGCGATGCGGCCAGCATCTTTAGTTGCTTGGCGTTCAGCATCGTTGAAATAAGCAGGAACTGTAATAACCGCTTTCGTTACTTTTTCACCAAGGTAATCCTCTGCATAACCTTTAATGTATTGAAGGATCATCGCAGAAACTTCCTGTGCTGAATATTCCTTGCCTTCAGCTGTTACTTTTTCGTCTGTACCCATCAAGCGTTTAACCGATTGAATCGTGTTCGGGTTAGTAATTGATTGGCGTTTAGCGACTTCGCCGACTTGGCGCTCGCCGTTTTTAAATGCTACGACAGAAGGAGTTGTACGGTTGCCTTCTGGGTTTGGGATGATTTTTGGTTCGCCGCCTTCTAATACTGCAACTGCTGAGTTTGTTGTACCTAAGTCAATACCGATAATTTTGCTCATTTTTAAATTCCTCCATTAACTGTTTTATTCGTTTACTTTTACCATTGCCGGACGTAGAACTCTGCCTTTGAGTGTATACCCTTTTTGAAGTTCCATTAACACCGATCCCGCTTCAGCTGAATCGTCTTTTTCTTGCATAACAGCTTGATGAACGTTCGGGTCGAATTGTTCTCCGACTGATTTGATTTCTTCAAGTCCTTCGCGTTTTACAGCTTCAAGCAATGATTTTTGAACCATTTCGACGCCTTTTAATAGAGAAGACGATTCTTCGCTGCCAGTTCCTGTCGTTAGGGCGCGTTCGAAATTGTCTAGAACCGGCAGCAAGTCCACCAATAATGACTGAGCACGGAATTTCTCCGCTTCTTGACGGTCTTTCACTGCGCGACGCTTGTAATTATCGAAATCGGCCATTAAACGTAAGTATTTGTTGCGTTCTGCTTCAAGTTCTTCACGCAGCGCTTCCGCTTCGTCTACCGTTTGTTCCTCGGCAGCTTCTTCAGTCACTTCCGCTTCACTCAAATCGGCAGCCGATCCTTCAGTAGCCGCCTCTTCGTTTGTCACGTCTTCTAAAATTGTTTCTTCGTTTTTTGGAGCTTGCTCTTTTTTAGCCAAATCCAGTTCCTCCTTTTGTTCACTTGCCCCGTATCAATCGGGTCAGCTCTTTCGACAGGTCTCCGCTTAAGGTATCAAGAAGCGTCACGACTCGTTTGTAGTCCATGCGTTTCGGCCCTACAATAGCGATCGAACCTGTTTGCTCTTCCCCGATTGCATAAGCGACGGTAATGACACTGCAGTCTTCCATCGCTGACAGCGTATTTTCCGAGCCGATGCGAATTTGGAGTCCGAGGCTGCCATGCGGCATAATCATCGGAATGTGCTTCGATTCTTCCATAACGTCCATCAGGCTTCTGATTTTGTGGATATCATGGAAATCCGGCTGTTTCAAGATATTCAGCTTGCCTGCATAATAAACATTTTCTTCATGCGGCACCACGACCGCTTGCCGGAAAGTTGAAAACAATTCAGCGTAGCGGTTGATGTGTTGTCTGAATATCGACAAGGTTTCTTGTTCGAGACGTATGTGCAAATCGTTTAACAAAACGCCTGTCAAACGCTCGTTCAAGATATTGACCATCTTCTCGATGTCTGACGGATCCAGACCGGGTGGAATCGCGAATACACGATTTTCAACGTGGCCTGAATCGGTGACAATAATCGCCACAGCACTGTCAGAACCAAGCGGAACGATGGACAGTTTTTTCACCGTATGCTTCCGGACATCAGGCCCGAGCAGAATTGCTGTATAATTGGTCAATTCCGATAACATCATCGCTGAACGCTTGATAACTTGCTCTGTTTCAGCAATTTTATCATCGAAGATTGACTGCAGCTGCAGGATATCCTGCTTCGGCAATGGGCGCGGCGTCAACATATGATCAACGTAATAGCGGTATCCTTTCTGAGAAGGGATGCGCCCTGAAGAAGTATGGGTTTTTTCGAGAAAGCCCATCTTTTCCAAGTCAGCCATTGCATTGCGAATTGTTGCCGGACTAAATGGAAGTTCGGATTTTTTTGATAGTTGGTTCGATCCTACCGGCTGGGCTGACTCAATATAATCATCAACCGTTACTTTCAATATGAGCAACTGCCGTTCTGTTAACATGATCATCACCTCTGTTAGCACTCTAATGGTTCGAGTGCTAAGACTATATTAAAATTACCAAATTCCATATACCTTGTCAACGGATGTGGTTCTCAATTTCCTTATTTTTATTAACTGATGAAAAATACCTAGGTTCTGTTATACTTCGGCCAATCAAAAAAGACGGAGCCACGTGTTGAGCCCGCCTTTTTTCTTAGACATTTGCGCTTTTTCTACTCACCGAGGAGAAATTGCTCAAATACTTCATTGCCGACAAATCTTCCTTTGCGCGTCAGTTTCAAGTGGCCGTTTTCGGTTATGAGATTGCCTGTTGCGAATTCCTTCGTCAAGATTTCTCCGTACACCTCTTTGAGCGGCTGCCCAAACTTTTCCTGGAAGCGATCGATCGATATGCCTTCCGATTTCCGCAACCCTAAGAACATCTCTTCCTCCATCTGTTCATGGACGGGCACTTCATGCGTATTCAGAATTGGTCGCTGGCCTTCTTCCAATGGCGCCATGTATTTTTTCAACGGCCCAGCGTTCGAGTAACGGACGCCATTTACATAGCCATGAGCACCGGCACCAACACCGATGTATTCCGCGTTGTCCCAATACAATAAATTATGCTTAGAATGGAATCCAGGACGAGCGAAATTTGAAATTTCATATTGCGCCAAACCGCGAGCTTCCATTTCGTTCATCAATTTATTGTACATATCCGCCTCCAAATCTTCCGTCACCGTATTGAGCTTGCCTTTGGTCATTAGATTATAGAAAACCGTTTTCGGTTCGATGATCAACGAATACGCTGAGAAATGCGGCAAGTCGAATTCAAATGCTTGTTGCAACGTTTCTTCCCATTCTTCCATCGTCTGTCCTGGCAACCCGTACATCAAGTCGAACGAAATATTCGTAAAGCCCACTTCGCGCGCAGCCTTAACCGCATTGTGGACATCGTTATTGCTATGGGTGCGGCCAAGACGCTTCAATAAGTCCGCATCAAACGACTGGACGCCCATGCTCAAGCGGTTGACGCCTCCGTCGAACAACACTTGCATTTTTTCACGCGTCAATTCATCCGGATTGGCTTCTGAAGTCCATTCCAGGTTTTCAGCCATCGGCACGTACTCGTGAATGTATGCCAATAATTTCTGCAGCTGCTCCGGTGTCAACGAAGTCGGCGTCCCGCCGCCGAGGAAAATCGTTTCCAGCGGATGATCAAGCGCCCCTTCTTGTTTCCAAAGCGCCAATTCTTTCCCGAGCGAATCGATGTAAGCATCAACCGGCTGGTCTTTGAAAAACACTTTATTAAAATCACAGTAATGGCAAATCTGATGGCAGAATGGGATATGGATATACAATCCTTTTACCACGTCATCCCTACTTTCTACATAAGTTGATTATAGTTTTTGGTATTTCTTATGATATTCCGCAAAATAGCTGCGCTTGCCGCGGGCGAGCGCCAAGCCTCCTCAGCACGCTAGCGCGTGCTTCCGGGGTCTCGGCTGTCTCGTCGCTTCGCTGCCCCGCAGGCGTCTTCGCTATTTTGCTCCATATCATATAGATAGTATTGCTAAATTAATAATATTGTTTTAAATCTTATTTTTAGAGAGCTTACTCAGCGTAGGCGCGAACACGGGCTAAGCGTAGTAGAAAGACAGGCGTTCTTTGCCTGGCTTTTTGCTTAAGCTATGCACTGAGCAACCGAAGCGGCGTTTACTGCTTATTTCAAAAATACAATAGCAAAAGGAGGCACAAAATCGGCCTCCTTCTCTCGATTTATTTTGATTGGTCATCCATTTTCAGAATGGCCATAAATGCTTCTTGCGGCACTTCGACATTACCTACTTGTTTCATACGCTTCTTACCTTCTTTTTGTTTATCAAGAAGTTTACGTTTACGGGAAATATCGCCGCCGTAACATTTAGCAAGTACGTTTTTGCGCATCGCGCTGATTGTCTGGCGAGCAACGATTTTCTGGCCAATCGCTGCTTGGATCGGCACTTCGAATTGCTGACGTGGAATCAATGTTTTCAATTTATCAACAATGACTTTGCCGCGTTCGTACGCGAAGTCGCGGTGAACGATAAAGCTTAATGCATCCACTTGTTCCGCGTTTAAGAGAATATCCATTTTCACCAATTTCGATTCTTTATAACCGATCAGCTCATAATCGAATGATGCGTAGCCTTTTGTGCCCGATTTCAATTGATCAAAGAAATCGTAGACAATTTCAGCAAGCGGCAATTCGTAAATGATGCTGACGCGCGTCGCGTCGATGTAATCCATTGTCAGGAAGTTTCCGCGTTTTTTCTGGCAGATTTCCATAACGGCGCCAACGTAATCGTTCGGTACCATAACAGTCGCTTTCACATATGGCTCTTCGACAACTGCAATTTTTTGAGCATCCGGCATCATTGCCGGGTTGTCGATTTTCAAGATTTCGCCATCTGTCATGTGTACGTCATAGATAACACTTGGAGCTGTTGTAATTAGATCGATGTTGAATTCACGCTCGATGCGTTCTTGGATAATTTCCATGTGCAATAGGCCAAGGAATCCGCAACGATAGCCGAAGCCAAGCGCTTGGGAAGATTCCGGTTCAAATTGCAACGCTGCATCGTTAAGCTCTAATTTTTCAAGAGCGTCACGCAAGTCGTTGTATTTTGATGTATCGATCGGGTATAAACCGCAATACACCATCGGGTTTAGACGACGGTAACCGGGCAATGCTTCTTTTGCCGGATTTTTAGCGAGTGTAATTGTATCGCCGACTGTCGAATCGCCGACATTCTTGATTCCGGCTGAGATAAATCCAACATCGCCGACTGTCAATTCTTCCTGCAATAAGGCGTGGGGTGTGAATACGCCTGCTTCAATCACTTCAAATTCTTTGCCGGAAGCCATCATTTTGATGCGGTCTCCAGGTTTTACAGTTCCTTCGACGATCCGAATATACGCAATAACGCCGCGGTATGGATCGTAAAGCGAATCAAAGATCAACGCTTTCAAAGGCGCGCTTGGGTCGCCAGTCGGAGCAGGAACTTTTTCAACTACTTGTTCCAAAATCTCTTCAATTCCGATTCCTGCTTTGGCAGAAGCAAGTACCGCTTCTGACGCATCGAGACCGATTACGTCTTCGATTTCTTGGCGTACGCGTTCAGGATCTGCAGCCGGTAAATCGATTTTATTGATGACTGGCAGAATTTCCAGCTCATTGTCTAAAGCCAAATACACATTGGCAAGCGTTTGAGCTTCGATGCCTTGTGCTGCATCGACAACAAGCACTGCACCTTCACAGGCAGCGAGGCTTCGTGAAACTTCGTATGTGAAATCGACGTGTCCTGGCGTATCAATCAAATGCATGATGTACGTCTCTCCGTCTTTCGCTTTATAATGCAGCTGTACAGCATTCAATTTGATCGTAATGCCGCGTTCGCGCTCCAAATCCATGGAATCCAGGGATTGCGCTTTCATCTCACGGGAAGTCAGAGCTTCCGTTTTTTCCAGTATGCGATCTGCTAGTGTAGACTTTCCATGGTCGATGTGTGCGATAATGGAGAAGTTACGGATTTTGCTTTGGCGTGCTAATCGTTCCTCATGATTCATTCTCTTCACTCCTATATAAACTACTTTGAATTATAGCAGTAGACCAAGTATTGAGCAATGATAGCCTGCTGAAATCATTTTAGTGTCAAGGCAAACTTCTTTGCACGTATCTATTGCATTCCGTTCCGCGATTTGATAAAATAATTCATGTTGTATAGAGACATAAAAGACAAGAGGCCTTTGCGTCTCTGTTCCTATTTGTCTAGGAGGTGAAATACATGCCAAACATTAAATCTGCTATCAAACGTGTTCGCACGAATGAAACGAAAAATGCTCAAAATGCTCACCAGAGATCAACTATGCGTTCATCAGTTAAAAAAGCTGAGCAAGCTCTTCTTAACAAGGATGATAACGCTAGCGACTCTGTCAAAGCGGCTATCAAACAAGTGGAAAAAGCAGCTTCTAAAGGTCTTATCCACAAAAACACTGCAGCTCGTAGAAAATCTCGCTTGATGAAACAAGCGTAAAAGACGAAAGACCGGTTCCCTTGGGAATCGGTCTTTTTACTTTGTCTTTTTTACGATAATGGCTGTTTTTTACGCGGCTGTTTGCGTTTCATTAAAAAGAATTCCAAGATGCGGTCGCGGTTGCCGCTCTGCGTCTTCAATTGCAAATCGATATCCGCTAAATCGCTGAGCACTTCCAGCAAACGCTGTTCAGAAATTTGTTGGCGTTTCTCTACCAATAGCTTGACCCGGTAAGGATGGGCTTTTAGCTGTTTGGAAATTTGCTGCGCGTGATAGCCTTTTTTCTGCAAATAAAACACATGCACCATGAACCGGATCTGTGAGGCGAGCAACGCCGTCAACGCCACCGGCTCTTCTTTTTGCCGGATCAAGTCATAATAGACGCTTAACGCTTCGGAAATATTACCGTCCAAATACGCTTGCAGCATTTTAAAAGCGTCTTGTTCGAGTGTACGCGCCGTCATTTGCTCGATCAAGTCGTTCGTGATTTCCTCTTCTGCTCCAAGATACAAAGACATTTTCTCGATTTCCGAAGACAATAGCGTTAAATTGGTGCCAGCCATTTCAATCAACCGCTGTGCTGAGCGTTTCGAGATATGCTTGCCGTATGATTTTGCCTCATGCTCAACCCACACTTCAAGGTCATTTGCCTGCAACGGCTTCGCTTCAATCATCACCGCATGCTGCTTGATCAGCTTCGTCACTTTCTTGCGTTCGTCCAGCTTTTCGTATGGCGCCACAAAAATGGTTACTGAACTGGACGGTGGATGTTCGAGCCAAGTCTCAAGCAACTTTAAATTGTGATCGATTTTTTCTTTGCCGCGCT
>JBFEIJ010000077.1:0-11535 GCA_041553775.1 Planococcus sp. (in: firmicutes) | reverse complement strand
TGTGATAATTGATAAGGTCCGACAACATCGCCAATCGCATATACACCTTTCGCACTTGTCTCCATATGTTTGTCCACTTGAATGCTCTTTGAAGTATATTCTACGCCTGCTTTGTCTAAGCCGAATCCTTCAACGTTCGCTTGACGGCCAAGCGCCACTAATAGCCCTTCATTGGCAATAGTCATTTCATTGCCGTCTTTTTCAACGGTCAATTCAATTTGGCTGCCATTTTGTTCGGCTTTCATCGCCGTTGCGGCTGTGTGAATTATTACGCCTTCATCAATAAGGCGCTGTTGGATCAGTAATACTAATTCTTCGTCATCTTTCGGCAAAATTCGTTCAAATTTCTCGACAAGTGTCACCTTGACACCCAGTCGATTCAAAGCCTGACTTATTTCAACACCGATAGCCCCGCCGCCTAAAATCGTCATCGTTTCCGGGAACGATTCTTGCGTAAACAGGGTTTCATTTGTTAAGTATGAAACTTGATCCAAACCATCAATCGGCGGAACCATAGGCGAAGTTCCGGTTGAAAGAATGACTTTTTTTGCTTCAATTCGCTCTCCGTTCACTTCCAGCAAGTGAGGCCCAATGAATTTTGCATAGCCATTGATAAAATCAATGCCGGATCGTTTTAAAACTTCCGGGGTCTCACCGGCATATACTTTTTGAATAACTTCTTGAATATCTTTTAACACAACCGATGTATCGACTTCCAAGCTTGGTGTGTATTTTTTTGCATGATACACTTCTTTTGCAATATTAATCAACGATTTACTTGGAATACAGCCGGACCATGTACATTCGCCGCCTGGTAAATTTTTATCTATCAACACAACTCTTTTCGAAAATCCAGCTCCAGTGAAAGCGGCAGTCAAACCAGCTGCTCCAGCTCCAATTATTGCAATATCATATTTTTTTACCATATTCACCAATTCCTTTCAGTTTTCGAATTTAGTTCATCATAACAAAAATTAATGCAAACTAGATGTATCAACACTTCTCCTCCTAAATTCAGGAAAGGAGTTTTTCGTAATAAGGGTAATAAGGGAGATTGCGGGTTTCGAAAAGCCAAATATTATATACTAAAATTATCTTAAAAATGAAAAGGTGAGCTAGATGCTGGACACGCATGCACGAAAACATGTTCAACCAATTATTGAAAAAACAGCAGACTTTTTATTAGATAAAGGATTAACTGCAGATGGTGTCACGAAAACAGCATTTGGAATCGGGTTGTCTTCCGGTTTCTTTATCTATTTCGATCAACCGCTAGTAGCCGTGATGGTGCTTTGGCTATCAGGCTATCTGGATGCTGTAGATGGGACGATGGCGAGGAAAACCAAACCTTCTTCTTGGGGAACTTTGCTTGATATCACTTTTGACCGACTCGTCGAAATCAGTGTTATTTTGGGGCTGGCTTTCCGATTTCCAGAATCGATGTGGGCGTTATTGGTGCTGAGTGTTTCCATTATTGTCGGCATGACTGTGTTCTTGACAGTTGGGGCACTGTCTGAAAAACAAGGTACAAAATCATTTTATTACCAAGCGGGTCTGGCCGAACGGACAGAAGGCTTTATACTCTTTACCCTAATGATAGTGTTTTCAACATTTTTGACTGCGATTTCGCTCTTTTTTGTCGCCGTACAAACCATAACGATCGTCCAACGGTTAACAGAAGCAAGACGAATTTTAAAATAGAAAGGAAGTGAAAGGATGAGGACGCTAGTACTCGTAGGCGGTGGGCATGCGCATTTACATTGTTTGGAGCAAGTCTACTCAGATCCACAAGAAAACTTGCACGTCGTACTCATTTCCCCTTCTCAATACCAATATTATTCCGGGATGTTCTCGGGATTTACAGAAGGCATCTATAGTCTGGAAGATATTCGAATCGACCTAGCTAAACTTTGCAAAAAAATTGGATGTTCTTTCATTGAAGATACGATTGTGGCCATCGATGCACATGCTCGTACATTAAAAGGTGCTGATGGTGAACTTTACAATTATGATTTGGTGTCATTTGATATCGGATCGCGTTCAGCGATACCCGAAGACATGAAAGAGCAAGTGTCCTTGATCAAACCCAATTACCGGTTTCCTGAAAAACTGCAACGGCTTCGCGAATCCGCCTATCCAGTTGTTGTTGGGGGCGGTGCTTCGGGTGTTGAACTCGGGTTTTCCATCCATGCGTGGAGAAAGCAGCAAGGCTTGCTTCCTAACACCGCATTGATCAGTTCGACTTCGTTATTGTCCAATTTAAGCCATACGATAACGAAAAAAATCGAAGCAATTGCTCGGAGAAAATCGCTGTCTTTCCATACGGGCGCAAAAGTGGAATCCATTACGGATGAGCATGTTGTGACGAGTGTTGAAAAGTCGCACCGGCAATCCGATGTCTTATGGCTGACGGGACCTACAAGCGACAAGGTTTTTTCACATTCAGATATTCAAGTCGATGACGGTGGGTTTTTACTCGTCAATTCCAATCTGCAAAGCGTTCAGCATCCTGAAATATTCGGTGCTGGAGATTGTGTGTCGATGGCTCATTATCCGACGCTTGCTAAAAATGGCGTTTACGCGGTAAGACAAGGTCCCGTTTTATGGGATAATCTTAAAAATTGGCTAAACGGAAACACATTGAAACCGTTCAAACCACAGGAGAAATTCATTGCCATTCTATCGACCGGCGGAGGCGAAGCTTTCTTAACTTATGGTGACTTTTCCATTCATGGCAAAATTCCGTGGAAAATCAAGCAATATATTGACCGCAAATTCATGAGCCGTTATAAAGACTTGTATTGAACAAAATGCTGTTTTATACATAGTATTAATCATTTTTGTAACTCGGTTCGTTTGATGAAATGGACAATCTTAACAAACAAATTTCATCTATCACAACTCGGAATTCTCAGGGAAGCGACAACGTTTAGGATTAGCGTTGTCGCTTCCTTTTTTTACGTTTCAAATTTCAACTTATTATGCTTTATGTAGACAAATTATTTACGCTTTTTCCAAGATAAATATGGTATGCTAAGCGAAATAGTTACAACTGCTAAATTCTGTGTGCAATTGTCTCCTCAATTGCCTTTTTCACAGCTGCAAAAGACCTAAACAAGTCAACGCATTTAGAATTTCAACTGTTATAAATAGTTTTTACGCGTAAAACTCCATTCTGAAATGCAAACTGAAATGCAGGTTTCAGTTGACCGGCATTTACATGCATGAAAATTTCACGATCGCCAAAAGCTATCAACTAATTCAACAAGAGCTATTTTAACCCCTAGGAAAGTGTTGTGAATCAGATTATTAATTTCTTGAGTTCTTATAACCTATCGCTAATCGGATTATCTGTCATTATCGCCATTTTCACTGCATTAGTCGCATTGGATATTAGCAGTCGACTTAACTACTCCCAGCAAATTTCCCGCTATCGATGGGTTTCAGTAGGCGGCGTCATTCTCGGTTTTGGTATATGGACAACTCATTTTATCGGAATGCTTGCTTTTCAAATGCCCGTCGAAGTTTCTTACCATGTGAACTTAATATTACTTTCTATGATTTTGCCCATCATTTCGAGTGGAATCGCTTTCTATCTTGTAAGCAAGCCTGACGTGAAACAAAAGCAGATGATAATCGGCGCTTTTTTAATCAGTATCGGCATTATTTTCATGAATTACTTTGCCATGATTGCTATGAATACCGATACTAAAATTACCTTTGATTTCAATTTATGGACTTTGTCGATCATCATCGCGTTTGCAGTATCGTTTATCGGACTTTATTTATTGAAGCATATACCGAATGTTCCTCGGTTTCATAAGAGCAGAATATATAGTTCCATCTTTGTAGGACTTGCAGCCACTGCCATGAATTTCACAGCTATATTCGCTGTTCGCCTTACTCCTAATGAGCAAATCATTGCCTCATCACCTCCGCTATCTGTGAGCACTGATTTACTGGCTTCTGGAATTGGAATTGGCATGCTGTCGATTCTCTTATTAACATTGGCTACAGTCAAAACTGATAAACGTTTGGAAGCACAACTTGAACAACATGAGTTGAAATTCCAATCAGTTGTGGAAACAGCGAATGACGCCATTATCGTGGCGGATTTTGATGGAATCGTTGTCCACTGGAATCACGGAGCTCACCTCATATTTGGTTATACCAAAGAAGAAATTTTAGGTTCAAATATTGACATGATTGTACCCGATCGATTTAAAAAAGCGCATAAAAAGGGCATGAAGCGATATAAAGAAACTGGGGTCCCCCATGTTATTGGCAAAACTGTTGAATTGACTGGCTGCCGAAAAGACGGCAGCGAATTTCTTCTGGAAATGTCTTTAGGGACTTGGCAATCGGAACAAGGTGTTTTTTATAGCAGCATTATTCGGGATATCACGGAACGGAAAATTTCTGAAGAAAAGATAAATAATTTAGTATACCTCGATCCGTTAACCGGTTTGCCAAATCGTCGACTATTTCATGACCGGTTGGAATCGTTAATTAAACAAGCAGGTGAAACAGACCTAATCTTCTCGCTTTTTTATATGGACTTGGATAATTTTAAAATGATCAATGATCGATTCGGCCATTCGTTTGGAGACCTGTTTTTAAAAAGTGTTACAGCGCGACTGGAGCAGCATATTAGTAAAGCCGATACGCTTTCACGGTTGGGCGGAGATGAGTTTGTTCTCTTAATGCCCCACACCGGGTATAGTGATGCAGCAATCCGGGCTCAAGAATTGATCAAGGCTTTAAATGAACCTTTCCTTTTTGAAAACGACGAAATTTTCACAAGTGTCTCTATCGGCATCAGTCTCTTGCCGACGGATGGCAGAGATTCCGGAACCTTGGTTAAAAACGCAGATATTGCGATGTATCGAGCAAAAGAAAAAGGCAAAAATAATTTCCAGTTTTTCACTCAAGATATGAATGAAGAAGTTTCAAGAAAATCAAAACTGGCAATCGGATTACGCAAAGGACTTGAACACAATGAGTTCTCCATTCAGTACCAGCCTCAAATCAGTCTTGATAAGGAAGAAATTATCGGTGTAGAAGCACTTATCCGTTGGACGCATCCTGAATGGGGAAATATTTCCCCTGCGGAATTTATCCCAATCGCTGAAGAAACCGGCAGCATTACTAAAATTGGGGAATTTGTGTTAAAAGAAGCTTGCCGACAAAACAAAGCTTGGCAAGATGCCGGTTTAAAACCATTTCGTGTAGCGGTCAATATTTCAGCGCGTCAGTTTGCGCAAAAAGATTTGACAGAAGTCGTGGAGAAAGTTTTAAACGAAACAGGATTAGCACCGCAATTTTTGGAGTTGGAACTAACCGAGACCATTATTCAAAACTCTGAAAGTGCCATTGCCACTATGAAGGAATTGACTGCATTAAACGTCTATTTATCAATTGATGATTTCGGCACGGGCTACTCATCATTAAGTTATTTAAAATTATTCCCAATCGCATCTTTGAAAATCGATCAGCATTTCACTCGCAATATTGAAACTGATTTAAAAGACGCCGCTTTGGTTAAGACCATTATTCGAATGGCTCACGACCTTGAGCTAAATGTAATTGCTGAAGGGGTCGAAACTAAAGAGCAACTGGAGTTTCTAAAGCAGGAGCGCTGCAACCAAGCCCAAGGCTATTATTTTAACCGACCGCTTCCCGCTCACAAAATCGAAGAAATTTACCACACACTCAATACTAAATAAGCCTTTTCAAATAGTTTTTAGCTAGAGCGACGAATTTTGATAGATCAAAACCTATAAACCTAAAACCGAGTGACTCGCTATGAGTCACTCGGTTTTCTATTGCTTTTCTATTACACAAAAATGGTAAGTCACATCAGCTTCTAAATAAGATACATAGCTTTCATGCAATATGTTCACTGAATTACCATAATCCTTGATTAGCGATAAAAATTCGTGCTCCTTGCCCTTTATTATACAATTGATAAATTGATCGCCTGGCGACATTTCATCTAAAATTTTCATAACTAATTGCTGTTCTTTCGCAAAATCTCGTTTATAAAAATGAAGCATGCTGTTCATAAATACGAAATCATATGGCTTTGTATTGAATGTATGAATATCATGCAATTCCGTTTTCAAATTTGGACATTTCGTTTTTATCTGCGACAAACCCATTTTTGACAGATCAACAGCTGTTACATCAAACCCCATTTGAAAAAATGGAATACTATCTCTTCCCTGCCCTGCTCCCAAATCGCACAGGGTCCCCCTTTTTTCAGATGCCAAAAAGTATTCGACCATTTCCGGATACGGCTTGCCGAAATAATCTTCCTCTTCGTAATACCGATCATAGCTGCTCATTTGAAGACCTCATTTCAATATGAAATTCAACCGATTTTTCAGAAGTGACTTGATCTTAAGTAAGCAATACAGTGCATATGTGCGGAAAAAAACTGTTCTTCATATATGTCCTTCATAAAGTCCTATCATCCTTAACGGTCCATATAGAATCTAAATAAAGTTAGACTTAATGCATCTATTTAAAAAACTAGCCTTTTTAAATAGTATATTCCCTTTTAATACGATAATGTCATTTGAAATTTCATTTACCTAAATTTTGAGGAGTTAGAAACAGAACTTTCGAACATCATGAAAAGAATGAGTTCGAAGTTAAAAATAACTACTACATGACCTCTTCAAAGGGCGAACCTAGAAAACAAGCCGTTGATTTCCTTTTTTAATAGCTGTTGCTTTTTTAAAAAATTCAATTTTACGGTATACGTGTGCAGGTCTGCTTAATCGCTGCAGTATAAAAATTTTACTCGACTCCTGTAGCCTTGCCCATTCTAATTGTGGTAACTTAAGTCTACAAGAAAGTACTTTTTTTCAACTTACTCATCACACGAGAAAGTTTGGGATTTATCGCTATGATATAATGTTAAAGAGATTATAAGCATTAAATTTCTTCACAAAAAAATGTAGATGTACAATATAAATAATTTACTGCCCTTTAGTAACTTGAGAAACAGATGAAATTCAAGTGAACATTTAAAGTAAGGAACTTTATTATATAAAAATTTACTTTAGTATACTTATAAACATGATTTTATAACACCGGGAGATGATCTAGTTTGGCTGCTACAAACGAAACAACTGCACATATAATTAAGCGAAATAATGTAAGAATAAAAGGCCAGACCGAGAAGGTATTGGTGTTCGCACATGGTTTTGGTTGTGACCAATATGTCTGGGATAAGATTGCACCGGCTTTCGAAACGAAATATAGGGTTGTGTTGTTTGATTATGTCGGCTCCGGTAAAAGTGATAAATCTTCTTATGACAAGAAACGATACCGGACATTGGAAGGGTATAAACAGGATTTTCTAGATTTATGCGACGCCTTATCTTTAGAAAACATCGTGTTTATCGGTCATTCAGTCAGCAGCATAATTGGCGCATTGGCAGCCGTTGAGCGCCCGGAACTAATGAAGAATCTAATTATGATTGGACCTTCTCCGTATTTCCTCAACGAACAGGATTATCAGGGAGGATTTGAAAAAGCGGAACTCGAAGGCATGATTGAAATGATTAAGGTGGACTATAATGAATTCGCAAAAATTTTATCGCCGCTTGTTATGCAAAACGCTGAACGTCCTCATCTAGCGGCTGAATTTGAGGAACTACTATGTAGCAATGATTCGGACATAATCAGTGACTTTGCTGAAGCCACTTTTCTATCGGATGTCCGAGAGGAGTTGAAGAAAGTGACGGTTCCAACTTTGATATTGCAGTCACGCAATGATGCGGTTGCCCCAGAACGCGTGGGAGAATACGTTCATAGCCAGATAAAAGATAGTGTGTATCACTTGATGAATGCTGAAGGCCACAGTCCCCATATCAGTGATTCGGAGGAAACTATTAGTGTTATTTCCCAATATCTTTCGGATTTTTGATAGAAAAATGTGTAAAATAGAATGATGGATTAAAGTAGAAAAAAGTACAGCATTCGTATAAGAAAGCACCTTAAAAAAAACGTTCGTAAAGTGGTTAACCACTTTTACGAACGTCTTTTTTTCCAGAGAATTTTACAAACGCTTCATTCGTTTAAAATCGAAATACCTGATTGTCCCATAACAAGATGCGCATTAACTAACACGTCCAATTCATCAAGTCCATTCGTTCCCGTGATTGCGGATAAATTCAATATCCTTTTGATAATGTTCTAGATGCCCATCCACAAGCATCTGTTGAAATGCTGTATCCCCTGCCTCTGCTTTTCTTGTGATTGTTTGACACAATCCTTCCACTCGCCGCAGCACCATTTCTAAATAATCGCTTTCGATTTTCATGCCATATGCATTAAAAAACAAAGCAATCCTCTGCTTTATTCTCTCTGCATCCCTAGCTGAATGATAATGAATTTCTGTCCCGTCTATTTCCGAGAGATAAAATCGACTCAAAGGAACACATGTATATAGCGTGTATGCGATGTCCCATAGTTTTGGACCGGGTCCTGCTACATCAAAATCGATGATGCCTACCGGTTTATTGTCTTTAAAGATGATATTGTAAATGGCAAAATCATTATGGCATAGTATCTCATATGGAGCCGGCGTGTTATCCACTGGATGCCAAATTTCATCAAACGGAAAATCACTTACTGTTTCGTGATAAAGGCGCAGCATCTTTGCGATTCCTTGCAAAGCCTCATCCGATCTCATGTATTTTTTTAACGGATAATTCCCTGCTTCGCCTGCTATAAAGGTTAGAATTTCTCTTCCCTTTTCATCAATGCCCAAAAATTCAGGTGCATAGTGAAAACCGTTTTTTGCTAAATGCTCTAAAAGCTTATGAATTCTAGCGCTTTCTGGTTTTAATTCGCGGCGTATAGTGTTTCCCCTTCGGTAGACATGAGAGACATTTCCCCCGGTAAGTTTCATTTCTTTATCGTCATTAGACATCCCGCTGCACCAACTTTACTCGTTCATTTCCCTTTAATGGACCGCTCATGATTCAGGAGCCATTCTTTTCTGCTTAAACTGCCAGCATATCCTGTCAGTTTGCCATTTGTACCAATGATCCGGTGGCAAGGCACAATGATGCTTAATTTATTTTTGCTATTGGCATTTCCGACAGCTCTGACGGCTTTTTCACTTTCTATTGCCACGGCGATGTCTTTGTAAGACGCCGTTTCCGCATAGGTGATAGACGTTAAAGCAGACCACACTTTCTTTTGAAACACAGTGCCTGTTGAAATATACGGTACTGTAAATTCAAGGCGTTCGCCGTTAAAATATTCAGCTAGCTCTATTACACAATCCTTGAGCACTTGCGGGGTGTCATCTTTGATTTGATGATCAACAGTTTCCCGTTCACTGAATAAAATCGAAACCACTCCTTCAGCTGTTCCCTTAACTTCAATAATGCCGATAGGCGATAAAAAATCCACTTGATGCAATTCAGTCATATAAAGTCCTCCATAAGTAAAATGTAGCGTACGCTTGCCAGCCGCTCCAGGTTTCCGCCAAGAGCTCCAATTCCATAGATGTCGGCTTTCTGTTCAAGCCCATCTGTTTTTTCAATGCGTTATGCAGCCCGACATCGGCTTGAGGAAATGCTGTAACCACATGAAAGCATTTCATCATGACGTAATTCGCAGACCACGGGCCAATTCCTCTCAGCGCCAATAAGGTTTGTTCAATTTCAATTTCGGACAAGTCATGGATCAACTGTTCTTTGACCAGATTTTCTTTCGCCATTTTGGCAGCAATCTCAATGATGTATTCAGCTTTTCTTGTGGTGAATTGCAATTCCCGTAACTCATCTACGCTCAACATGGCGATTTTTTCACAAGCAGGAAATGCCCAATACGTGTTGTTTTGAAAAGGGATGGACTCACCGTAAGTTTCAACAAACCGTTTCTTTAATGTATACGCGAACGTTAAATTGATCTGCTGGCCCATGACTGCCCATGACAAAGCTTCAAACAAGTCTGGAATGCACATCATCCGCAATCCCGCATAGCGCTCGACAACACTCTTCAAGACCGGATCACTATTCGCCATTTCATAAAATGGAGCCAGATCTGTTTTCAGATCAAACCATTCGATTACATGATTTTCCACAGCATTCTTCCCTTCACAAGAAGGTTCCCCATTTAGAAATTCAATCCGCAGCAATTGATTGGCGTGCGAAATTTTAAATAAGATCAATTCACTTTCAAGCTTCAATAGTTTTGTAATTTGTTCATCACAAATCTGATGCAAATTTTCTTGACCTGATCGGTTAAGAATTACTAAGCATTCTTTAAAATTAAATTCTAATGGTGTTTGAATCTCCATACTCTTTTTGTGCATCGTTGTGTCCATCAAGTTATCCCTCATGACTTTTTCTGTATTCGCTCGGAGAATGATTTTTCAGCTGTCGGAAAGCTTTGTAAAAATGCGAAGGGCTTTGAAATCCGACTTCGTAACAGATCTCCAAGTTTTTGCCGGATGTGTGTTTCAACATATGCGCTGCTTTATCGATTCTTATCTTTTCCAAATAAGACCGCGGAGTATCGCCGGTTTCTTGTTTAAACAATCGATCCAAATACGAAGGGCTCATGCCGATATAATGCGATAGATCTTCCAAACTTAGTTTCCGCTTATAATTTTCCATCAGATAGGAAATGACTTTTTGTGTAAACTCACGATTGGGCGATTGCTCTACTTCCGGACGACATCGCTTGCAAGCTCGATAACCGAAATTCTCAGCTTCTTGCATCGTCGAATAAAAATCCACATTCATCTTTTTCGGCTTTCTCGATCGGCAAGAAGGTCTGCAGTAAATCTTCGTCGTCTTAACTGCCGTAAAAAATAAGCCGTCATATTTCCGGTCACAATCCAAGACTTTTTCCCACATCTCGTCAAATGTAAATTGTGCAGCAGACATCATATTTCCCACCCTTTCAGCTGAATATAAACTCCAGAGAATGTGTGCTCTTAACTTTCCCTAATTGGTCGATTGAAATTGTACTTCAAAACAAAACTCAAAAATTAATATCGTTACCTACATTGTATACAAATATGCGTTATTATTCCGATAAACTTTGTTCGGTCATTGGAACTCCTTGGTTAAAACCCGTATTTATTAGCTTGATTCCTTGCGTAGTTTATTTGGTTTCTCTCTATTTTATCAAGTATGGATATGTATTTCGTCCTCAATTTTGTACTTATAATCTTCTTATCTTCATGAATGATTTAAGAAGTTATTCATAAGGTAAAAAAGCAGCAAATCGAAAAATGTCGATTTGCTGCTAATTTTAACTTTTTCATGAAGTAGTTTATTGCGTTTGCAACGAAGTCCATGTCACTGATTCATCTTCTGACAAGAAAAACTGCCCTTCCATCGAATAAACAACTAGTTCCTCGTTTGTGGGATGTTTTGTGATAAACGCGATTTCATCTTCTTTAATGTTTGGTATATTCAAGCTTTCTTGCTCTTCACTTTCTAGCGTAAACTTCGTTAATGATGCCATTATGTCATTGCTTGCAAAATACAATGCATG
>JBFEIJ010000076.1:0-11604 GCA_041553775.1 Planococcus sp. (in: firmicutes) | reverse complement strand
CTTACGTGATACAAGAAGAGCTTTGCGGTGATCTTCTTCTTGCATATCTAGTGCAGATTTGAAAATTTCTTTAAATATATGGTCAACCGTCTTCTGGTCTAATGGGCCTTTATTGTTTTGTTTCAATAAATCCAGCATATGGCGTTCACGCAACGGATCATAGCGATTGACACCTTGCTTTTCTTTAATCTTTCCAATTTCCTGGATGACTTTAGCGCGTTCGTTGATCAATGTGAGGATTTCGAGGTTAACCGCATCCACTTTCTCTCTTAGCTGTTCTAAATCTGAATGACTCATAATTTAGTGCTCCCTTCGCGTATCATCATGTTGGTTGTTTTTCTTAACATGTTTAGACTATTATAAGCAAAGTATTCCGTAAAGTCACGCATTTTTATTTTAGCGATTCAACGCGCTAAAGTATCTAAAACAAAAAAAGCCGAAGCCCGAGGGCTCCGACATCTTTTCAAGCAATAAATTCTTGCATCGCTTTGCTCGTAATTCGTCCATGAGACGCTTTCCAATCCACTTTTTGGTTCGTAAAATGAAAAGCTTGCGGAGAAGCATGTCTCACTTCCGTCAAAGCTTCAATATTCTTAGAAAGCTCCCGATCTTCCTGTACCACTAAGAACAAAAAGAGCTGATTCGGATGCAGCGAACAATACTCATTGTATTCGTTCCATGCAGATGCAGAAACCGGACAGGTGCTGCTATGTTTCAAGAGCCAGTAATGTTCGGTATGTGCAGTAGCTTTCTTTAAATCGTCTAAATCATGTACACGTACTAAATTTTCCATTTAATCCGCTCCCAGATCATTTCGATGATTAGTTTTTATTGTTATTTTTTGACGTGTTATTGTTCGTAGTTGCTGATTTTTTCTCTTCTTTCACTTCTTCAACTGCTTCTTTTAAAGCATTTGCTGTTGAGCTGAAAGCTTCGTGACCAGCTGATTCTGATTGTTCAATCGAGTTTTGAACAGTATCAAGCATTTCAATCGTTTCTTCGCCTTCAGATGATGCAGTACCATCGTCCATTGGCGATTGGCTTGATTTCATACCTTTTACTTTATCGACTACTTTTGTCGACTGTTCTTTGACTTGTTGTGTCAAACCACTTGATTTCTCTTTCGCGCTATCAGTGTACACTGAAGTTTTCTCTTTTAACGTGCTGGCTTGTGTATTCAAATCCGTACGCAATTCTTTGCCGGATTTCGGTGCTAGCATCAATGCAGCTGCAGCTCCAATAATACCACCGACAATTGCTCCAATTAGGAAGCCTGAAGAACCTGATTCTTCTTCATAATCGTATAGATCGTCATAACGGTTGCCCATGCCATATGATTGCGGGACGAAAGCGCTTTGCTGACCATTATAATCGTTTTGTGCATAATAGTTTTGGTTCGTGTAATCTGATTCACTATAATTTGGTTTCTGGTTATTATTGTTGTTGTTTTGGTTTGTCATATTTAATTCCTCCATTTAGTTTAAGTCTATTAATACTGATCGTTATGCGGTAATTTTTTCTGGCCTGGAACTGGAGCGTTCGGCTGTGAAGCACTTGCTTCATAAACTTTGCGCTCTTTCCATTTGTCGCGAATGCCCATTGCAACGTTGCCCCACTGAACAACTTGAGCAATTTTGTCTTCATTTTGTTCAACATGAGTTGAAACAGTCGAAGTGATGCGTCGGACAGATGAGTTCAAATCAGTTACCGAATTTCCGACACCTCTAACTGCGTCTACCACCGTATTAAGTTTTTCTGATTTCACTTGGATGTCTTCTGCCAACTCATTTGTTTTATGCAAAAGGTTTGTCGTCTCCAAGGTAACCCCTTGTAATTGATTTTCAAGCCCTGATACCGTTCCTGAAACTTCTTTCAGCGTGTTTTTCAGGGAATTCAATGTCATAGCCAACGCTACGCACAGAACTAAAAATCCGATAGCAGCAACGATAGCCGCTATGTATAGCAATATTGCCCAATCCATGCTGATTCCTCCTTTTTAAATACTGGTATATCTCTTTTGTACCCCACCATCAATTAGCATAAACACTGGTACTTTAGATTTATTCTACTTTAATGCTAGGGAATCCTGCACAAAATTAAATGTCTGTTTATTCAGAACCATTTTTAAAATATAATTCCATCAGCTCATTCATTTTTGCTTATCGTCCAACTCAGCATATAGCAATATAATAATGAATTTAAAATGACCACAAGTCCCCCGGTCTTACCCGGATTACTCATAGTCATTTATTTTAGTGCTGTATTAAACTGTTTTTTCCGTTTTGATCAGGGTTTCAAAAGCCTTCTGGAATTTCGTCACATCTCCAGCGCCCATGAACAAATAAACTGCGTTATCATGCTCAAGCAATTGCGTCACATCTTCAGACTGTAAGATGCGGCTGCCTTCGATTTTCTTCTCAAGATCTTGAATCGTCAAAACTCCAGCTTCTTCGCGTGCAGAACCAAAAATATCGCAAAGGTAAACTTGGTCAGCACTGCTTAAGCTATCAGCAAACTCTTGAAGGAATGTCTGCGTGCGCGTAAATGTATGCGGTTGGAAAATCGCAATCACTTCCCGCTCAGGAAACTTCTGCCGTGCAGATTGCAATGTTGCACGAATCTCCGTCGGGTGATGCGCATAGTCATCGATTAGAATACGCCCGTCAAGTTCAGTTTGTGTGAAGCGGCGTTTAACGCCTTCAAAACCCAAGAATTGCTGCTGCACAACGTCTGCCGGAATGCTTTCATAATGACAGAGCGAAATAACCGCCAACGCATTCAAGATGGCGTGGTCACCAAACATCGGTATCATGAACGTATGATAAAACTCATTGCGAATCATGACATCGAATGTCGTGCCTTCTGTTGTTTTTACAATATTGCGAGCTTGGAAATCGTTTTCTTCGCCGAAACCATAATACACTACAGGAATTGGCGCCTGAATACGCTGAAGGTATTCATCGTCACCGCAAGCAATGATGCATTTTTTGACTTGCTGCGCCATCTCTTCAAACGCATTGAAAACATCATCAATGCCCGCAAAATAATCGGGGTGATCAAAATCGATGTTCGTCATGATTGCGTAATCCGGATGATACGCAAGAAAGTGGCGGCGATATTCACATGCTTCTGCAACGAAGAAATGAGAATTTTCTTTGCCGTATCCAGTACCATCACCGATCAAGTAAGAAACGGGTTTAAAGCCGTCTAGCACATGCGCCATCAGGCCCGTCGTCGATGTTTTACCATGAGCGCCGGTGATAGCAACCGATACATATTGTTTCATCAAGTTTCCAAGAAACTCGTGATAACGAATAATTGTCGCCCCTAATTCTCGTGCTTTAACAAGTTCTGGGTGATTATCGTTAAATGCATTTCCTGCAATGATGGTCATATTTTCTTTTATATTGTCCGCTTCAAAAGGCAGGATGGTGATGCCTCTTTCACGCAACCGATCTTCAGTAAAAAAGTATTGTTCAATATCAGAACCTTGTACGCTATTGCCCATATCGTGCATAATTTGCGCGAGAGGACTCATACCGGATCCTTTGATGCCGGTAAAATGTAAAACTGTCATAAATGAACCTCCTGTGGAAGTTGAAAAGAGTCTATTAAAATCGCCAAGCGAAATTCATAGCTAGTCAACAAAACATAATCACCCGATTATATCATTTTTTTAGGCATAGCGATATACCCGATAATTCCTGTTATTTTAAACTGTGTCTTTTCTTATTGAAAGACGCTTTCAATGTCATCTTCTGTGATCAATACAGATCTTGCTTTGCTGCCATTCTGTTCAGAAATGAAACCGTGTTGTTCAATCAAATCCATCAGTCTGGCCGCACGATTATAGCCGATGTGGAATTTGCGCTGCAGCAAGGATGTCGATGCGCTTCCCTGTGTCATAATAAATCGGCAAGCTTCTTCGAACAGATCATCTTGTACATCACTCGTTCCGCTTCGCTTGATCAACTCATCTTCATTGAAAAAATACTCTGGTTCGCCTTGCGATCGAACATGCGAGATGACATCTTCGATTTCACCATCAGTGACAAATGTCCCCTGAATTCGGACGGGAGCAGACATGCCATTACCAAGATAAAGCATATCTCCCCTTCCAAGCAAGCGTTCTGCACCTTGCGAATCCAGTATTGTACGGCTGTCCACTTGAGAAGACACAGAAAACGCGATACGCGTTGGAATATTCGATTTGATCAGACCAGTGATTACGTCTACAGATGGCCGTTGGGTTGCAATGACCAGGTGAATACCACATGCTCTCGCTTTTTGAGCGATTCGGCAAATGGCGTCTTCAACATCAGAAGGCGACATCATCATTAAATCAGCAAGTTCATCGATCACAATGAGAATGTAAGGAAGATGTTGAGCATAATCCCCTTTTTCTTTCACCAATTTATTGTATCGATTTAAATCTCTTACACCAGAATGAGCGAATAGTTGATAGCGCCGCTCCATTTCCTCTACTGCCCACTTCAATGAAGCTGTTGCAGCTTTGACGTCTGTAATAACCGGACTCACCAAATGAGGAATATGATTATACGGAGCCAATTCCACCATTTTCGGGTCGATCAGTAACATCTTCAAATCTCTTGGCGATGATTTGTATAACAAACTCACCAAAATCGAATTGATGCAAACACTTTTACCGGATCCTGTAGCACCAGCTATTAGCCCGTGCGGCATTTTGCGCAAATCCAAAGTCACTGGCTTTCCTGTTAAATCTAAGCCGAGAGCTGCTTCAAGCGGAGAATCCGACTCTTGGAACACTCTGCTTTCAATCACTTCTGAAATCCGTACAGGACGAGACGTACGGTTTGGAATTTCAATGCCGATGGAGCTTCTGCCAGGAATCGGTGCTTGGATGCGGATGTCTTTCGCTGCAAGCGCAAGCTTCAAATCATCTGCTAAATTACGGATTTTGCTGACTTTCACTCCTTGTGCAACGGTCACTTCAAATTGAGTGACTGCCGGACCTTGGACAATGCTGAGAATTGAGGCTTGGACTTGGAAATGCGATAATGCTTCAATCAAGCGCTCGCCCTGTTCCTCCATCCACACTTCATCAATTAAATCGTTTTCAGGCGCGCGTAAATAATCGCTTCGAGGATGTTCATATACGATTGGCTGTGCCGTCTCTTGTTCTTTAACTTCTGTTGGAGCTTGCTGTTTTTCAGCAATTTCAGACATCAGCTGTTTTTCAATAACCATTTTTGGAGCTGGTTCTTGGGCTGGTTCTTGCACATTAGACCGGCCCGCCTCAGAAGATTGAAAAACAGGTTTGTTCTGCGGCATTGGGTTTTTCAAACGTTCTTTATCTGATTTCAGCATCAAGACATTAAACGGCACAGTTTTCTCACGTTTTTTCTCAGGTGCTCGAACTTCTTCATTAAGAACAGCCTCATCTAAAACTTCTTTATGTACCTCATGTTCGACAGAATCCACTTCTTCAACCGGTGTTGGCTCTTCAATCAATTCTACTTCTTCCGCCTGTGTAGGTTCTTCAATAGACTCTACTTCTTCAACCGGTGTTGGTTCTTCAACAGATTCCACTTCTTCAACCGGTGTTGGTTCTTCAACAGATTCCACTTCTTCAACCGGTGTTGGTTCTTCACTAGACTCAATTTCAGTGCTCGCTTCCGGCTCATCATCAAACAATAAAACAGACGGTTTTTGCTGAATTCGCTCAGGTTGCTGTTCTTCAATTGCTTCTTTTTGACTCGCTATTGAGGATGTTTTTTGTGCAATCGACTCTTGCTCTGCAGAAATCCGCAGCTTTTCTTCAATCATTTCTTGTTGTGTGTTTCGGGCTACTTGATTATGATACCCTTGCAGTTTTAATGCTTCTTGGGAAGAGGTTAGCGAGCTTAAGCTTGTTTGATCTTTTCTTTGTTGCTCTTTTTTCTCACTCAAGCTCATTCTCGGTTCTGGTCGCTCTTCGTTATATCCGTGAATCGGTGATGGTACACGAGTCGGTTCAAACGGCCTTGTATTCTTTTTAGGTGGTTCAATTCTTCGGTTTACCGGTCGTTTGGTGTTTATATTTTCTTTCACTTTCGTCTCTGGCTGGTCGATTGGACGCGGTCTTGGCAAAGTTTTCGGTTCTATTGAACGCGATGGCCTCGGTGCAGGTCGTTCAAACCCACGCGGTTCACGCGCTGGTGGAATTTGATAAGACTCGCCTATTTGAGGGGCAGGCTGCTCAAATCCGCGTGCTTTATTTAACGCAGGGCTTGATGGCCGGCGTCTAGGAGCAGGCTGTTCCATCGCAGGTGATTTTTCGCTGAACCGGCCTTTTTCATTATCAGAAATCACAGGAAAACGGAACGGCGCTTTTTTAGGCCGTTCAACTTTAATGTCATCTTGTTTTAAACTAGCATCGGTGTTCTCTTCGTCCTCGACTTCAGTAAACAAACGATTCCATACATTTTTAACCCAGCTCATTATGCGTCACGCCTTTACTTCGAATGGAGATCCGGTTTCTGCATCTTCCGCCAATACCAAGATTCCTTTTTCTTGTGGAGCGTCTGGCAAAGCAAGCTCTTTTGCTGAACAAATCATACCGCTTGATGGCACTCCGCGAAGTTCCGCATCTTTAATGAGCATTCCTGATGGCATGATTGCGCCTACTTTAGCGACAACGACTTTCTGCCCTTGTTCGACATTCGGTGCACCGCAAACGATTTGCAATTCTTCTGTTCCTACGTTCACACGGCAAACATTCAGTTTGTCAGCATTCGGATGCTTCTCTTTCGATTCCACAAAGCCGACGACGAATTTAGGAGAAAGGTCCACTTCAAGAACAAAATCCACGCCGTTTTTCGCTAATGCATTTTGCAACGCTGTAACAAGTGCTTCTGAAAGTTCCACTTTGTCGCCATCAGCCAATTCCACATAAGTAGACGCGTTGAATAAATTAAATCCAGCAATATGGCCATCGCCATCCTTAATCAATGTTACGTCGCCAAATTGTTCTGGGTGTAATTTTTCAGGTGTTTCTGTTTGTAATTGAATCAATAGGACATCGCCTATACCATGTTTGTTATAAAATGCATTCATTTTTCATCCTGCTCCTCGGTCGGTTTATTCTTGGCCAAGATAAAGATTGGCTCAAGTTCATCGTTTTCATAAATGAACGACAATGACGTAATCGGCACTTTGCCGTTTGTGAAAAAGTGCATCGCCATCTGTGCTAACACATCGTATCCTGTTTCGTTGCGGATATCACCAATGATCATCACATCTTGATGTGGCACTGATACAGTCATGTCGCCTGTGATTTTCGCTTTCATGTCTTTCAAAAAGGTTTCATTCAATAATCGAGATGCATCGTATCCGTCATTTTCATTTAAAAAGTAAAACACATTGCCTGCGACGCGGTCTTCTTTTACAGCGGTATTCAATTTTTTCACTTGGAACCGTGCAATTTCTTTGACCTGCTCTTCACTCAGACTTAATGAATTTAACACATTTTCGTCGATTAAGCGATAGGTAGTGCCAGCATCCAATGCATAATAAATCCGTGTTTCGGCGGTATGGTCCGATACGATGAACCGATGTCCTTCTTTCGATTCCAATGGGAATGACGTTGAACGGATAACCGGATAGATATGTTCAGATGATTTCAACTCACCTTTCGATTCCTTTTCCATTGCGCTGAAAGTCTCGAGGATGGTATAGGCGATTTCATCCACAGCCCCCTCCCCTTTCGCTTCATAACGGTTCAATGCTTGCGGTAAAGAGAGTGTCATGCCATTGCCTAAAGTTTTATGACGAATATCCAATACATCTTTTTCACGATTAAAACTCCATATAAATTCTGGATTTGGCATGCGCTGTTTCAATGCTTCCACTAATTCGGATGATTTTTTCATGTCAATTCCTCCTCAAAAATAAACGGCTCAGCCAAAATATGGCGAACCGGCATTTTTTTATATTTTCAACTTCATTTACAATTGTTCAACGTTCAATTTATTTCGCTAATGCAGCTAGGAAATTTTCGATTTCTTGTTTGGTTTTGCGGTCCTTGCTGACAAATCGACCAGCTTCCACGCCATTTGTATATGCTAAAAAGCTCGGTATGCCGTATATGTCCTTTTCAATGCACAAATCGATAAACTCATCGCGGTCAACCGATACGAAAATGAATTCCGGATGGGATTCTTCGATTTCTGGCAGTATCGGATCAATGATGCGGCAATCCGGACACCAGCCAGCTGTAAACATGAAGACGACCGGTTCGCTAGCCGCAAGTTCGTTAAATTGCTCAACGGAAGATAAAGTTCTCATTATTAATCATTCCCCTTTTCATTATCGATGGAACGTACAGTCTGCATCATCCAGTCCATATTGTCATCCATTCTGCCCGCTTCCGAAATCGTTTTTAATTCGGCGCCGCCCGCACTTGCGACAAGTTCAAATCGGTCATCCGCGATTTTCCGCATAGCGGCAAATCCGAATCGTCCATTTTCTTCAAACGTTTCATCAACTATCCATTCTGATTGCGAATCGGACTTGAGGAGATCGTAGAATAATGTGCTGTCTGCCGGCTCGTTCGGATTGATGCTTAACAGAAAAGAGTCGCTGCCCTTAGAGATGGTAATGCTGCGTTTGTCGGATGGCTCTTCCACGGTGTAGCCGCCCGGCAAGTAAAAAGCTGTGCCATCGGAAGATTCGTTCGTTTCCGGCGCTTCTGCCGAAAAGGCCTTGTGCGCATTTTCAAGCGCATTGACCATATTTTCTTCAGGTGTTGCTGTACAGCCCGCTAAAACAATAGCCGCCACTGTGAATAAACCCAATAACCCTTTACGAGGCACGCCGATTCCTCCCTAACTATACTTGTTCTTATTTTAAAGATGTTTCATGGTACATGCAACTTAATCGATGTCTCTTGCGTATTGACCTAATAAAATTTTAACTATGTGGCCGAACATTTCATCGCGCTTGATTAAACCCGCAGTCAAAACGCCAATCGCTCCTTTATGATGTCTTATGCCACTCTCATTGGCATACGCATCCATAATGGGTCCGAGCTCGCCGCCTGCACGTAATTCGACTGCAATTTCATCCGGCAACGGAATTTGGGCACCGGAAGCTGTGTATAATTTTCCGTCTTTGGTTACGAGCGCTCCCCAATTGCATAAATACATTTCGTCACCCAGTTCATAAACGCCGCCTTCAAGTCCGATGGCAAGATCAACTTGCGCCGACAAAGCTGTTGCCCGGTTGATTGCCCCTTGACGCGTTTCTGACAGCGATCTTGGCTGCTCAGATACGCCTGAAGCGGTTTCAGCTGAAACCAAGTCAAACGTATAGCCGAGTGCATCTAACGTGTCCGCAACTGCTTGTACCTTCGCTGGATTCTTCGAAGCGATGCCTGCCTGTATTTTCTTCATATACTCATTCCTTTCAAAAAAAAGAGCCCGAAGGCCCTCTTTTACACGTTTTGTTTGATTGTTTCCAATGTCGTTTTATCAGCGCTGCGGACAAGCTTCGTCAGCAATTCTTTCGCCGCCGCGTAATCATCTGTATGAATGACAGAAGCAGAGGTATGAATATAGCGTGAACAAATGCCAATCACGGAACTCGGAATGCCTTCGTTCGCTATGTGGACTTTGCCGGCATCCGTGCCGCCTTGCGAAATAAAATATTGGTACGGGATATTATTCGACTCGGCTGTATCTAAAACAAATTCGCGCATACCGCGATGCGTTACCATGCTTTTATCGAAAATACGTAATAACGTTCCCTTGCCTAATTGACCGAATTCATTTTTGTCGCCAGTGGCATCATTCGCTGGACTCGCATCTAACGCAAAGAACAAGTCTGGCTTGATCAAATTCGCTGCTGTTTGTGCACCGCGAAGGCCTACTTCCTCCATCACTGTCGCACCTGAGAACAATTGGTTCGGCAATTGTTCATCTTTCAATTCTTTCAATAATTCAATTGCTAGACCACAGCCATAGCGATTATCCCACGCTTTAGCCATGATTTTTTTATCGTTCGCCATTTCTGTAAACGGACTGAACGGTACGATTTGCTGTCCGGGACGAATGCCCATTGCCAGCGCATCCGCTTTATCATCAGCACCCACATCAATCAACATGTTCTTGATGTCCATCGGCTTGCTGCGCAATTCTTCACTTAATAAATGCGGCGGAATCGAGCCAATCACACCGGGAATCACTCGGTCACCCGCGACCACGTCTACACGCATTGCAAGCATGACTTGGTTCCACCAACCGCCAAGCGGTTGAAAGCGAATCATCCCATTCTCCGTAATTTGCGTAACCATAAATCCAACTTCGTCCATATGCCCAGCGACCATGATGCGCGGTCCTTCCGCATTTCCATCTTTCACACCGAAAACACTGCCTAAATTATCTTGAATCAATCGATCTGAATATTTTTCAAGTTCTTGGCGCATGAATTTGCGTACAGCATGCTCATTTCCGGGAGCTCCCGGCAGTTCGGTCAACGTCTTGAATAGCTCTCTTGTCTCTTGGTTCATATGTATAATTCCTCCTAAAATACAGCTCTTTCTCTAGTGTAGAGCTTTTTTCAGATTATTTCCAGTTCTATATTTCGATTTGCGAAAGATACAACAACTTTCTTTTTAAGTAAACCTTAATTGGTATCCGAGTGCTTTCTACTTTCACCCACCTTTCGAGCTTATGTTTTTCCGAATTACCGATATATGGTACAATTTGTCCAGAAAGCATAGGAGGGATTTTAGTGAGAAATCGTGTTTTGTTAATCGGATTTGCAACAGGCGTGGCAGCAACTTATCTTGTTAAAGAAGTATATGACCGCAAGGAAAAGCTTTATCCCGCAGACGATGTCCTGAAAAGCGTTAAAAATGCATTTAAAGAAGAAGGTCCGATTGATGGTTCTTGGATTTACATGAAAACAGAACCGTATAAACAGCATGCAATTGAAACAGAAGTTTATAAAGGCGGCATCACTCGCCACCGCGACGACGAATTGGAACAATTTGAATTTATGGCTGATGCCTATTCAGGCGCAATCGTCGAAGTGAATAAAATTTAATACAATAAAAAGAATGCCGCGCGAATCTGCGCGGCATTTTTTTAGCTTGTAGACAATAGCAATTCATTCATTTCCCTGTATCTATATGGAATCCTACACACCAATTGGTCGCTTTCCGCGGACGAAGCGCTGAGCCTCCTCGTCGCAAGCTCCTGCGGGGTCTCATCACTTCGTTCTTCCGCAGGAAAGACAATGACCGAAGGAACTTCGGGCAATGGCTTTGCGACGAAGCTAGCGAAGCGATGCAGGAGCATATCTTTGCCCTTCGCCACTTGGTGTTCCGGATCCTTGAGTGGCGGAACAATAAGCATGGAAGAATTATTAGTAGTAGAAAGTGGACCCAGATTGCACACTTTGATAAAAGTTCGTATCCTCCAAGCGGTCTGGCCACGAAGACCATGCGCGTCAACTTAAGCTTTTTTGAAGTTACATTTGTCGCGTAACGGACAAGTCATGGAAATTTTTTCATTTTTTCTCTTGTTCGTTCAAGAAGGTTTTATCTTTTTTCGAACGGGGGATAATAATACCAATAACGCT
>JBFEIJ010000075.1:0-11773 GCA_041553775.1 Planococcus sp. (in: firmicutes) | reverse complement strand
TTCAGTTTAGAATTCATTTTGGAGTCCTCCTTGGTATCAATTTAGGGGTCATTTCTCGTTCGGATTTGACACCCCACATCATACCAAGAGGGCTCTTTCTGTTTCAATCCCCCGAAAATCCTTCTAACAGGAATGCTCCTTTTATATACAATTCAAACTTATAGTAGCACAGCCATTTCCAATTGTATATATTTGGGAGAAAAGTCGAAATTGGTTCAATATTGGTATTATTGCATCACTTTTTTGCCGTTTGTAAAGCGATCGACAATTAATGATAATGCGCCATCACCTGTTACGTTTGTTGCCGTACCAAAGCTATCTTGTGCTAGGTAAAGAGCAATCATCAATGCGACCATTGTTTGATCAAAACCGAGCATTGTTTCAAGTAACCCGATTGCGGCCATAACCGCACCCCCAGGAACTCCGGGTGCAGCAATCATTGTGACACCAAGCATCAAAATGAACGGCAAGATGCTGCCGAAAGTCGGCACTTCTCCAGTCAATAACATAACACCGATCGCACAAGATACGATGGTGATCGTGCTACCTGAAAGGTGAATCGTAGCGAATAACGGTACCGCGAAGTCAATTACGCGTTCATTTGCGCCTGTTTTACGCGCTTGACGGACCGTTACTGGAATTGTCGCTGCCGATGATTGTGTGCCAAGCGCTGTAAAGTAAGCTGGCATCATCGTTTTAAGAAGTGATAAAGGATTTTTTTTGTTCAATGTACCTGCAGTCGTATACTGTAGAGCAAGCATTGTCCAGTGCAAGATAATAATCATAACAAATACAACAGCGAATAACGACAAGATTTCAGCTACTGCACCGCCATATGCCATATTGCCGAAAATCCCGAAAATGTGGAATGGCAACAACGGAATAATGATGTAGGTAATTGTTTTTTCAATAATCGCTTGGAATTCATCAAAGAACGAAGACATTGTTTTGCTTCCAGTTGAAGCCATTCCGATGCCAAGTAAGAATGCGAGGATTAACGCAGTCATAACACCAAATACCGGTGGCATGTCTAATGCGATATACGTCGCAGCAAGTGAATGTTCCGGATCATCGATATTGCTCATCGATCCAGCCTTCATGAAGTTCGGCAAAATTGTTGTCGATGCCACATAAGCCAAAATACCAGCAAGGACAGTTGAAGAATATGCAAAAAATGTTGCCAAGCCAAGCAATTTCCCAGAACCTTTACCCAGTTTCGCAATACCTGGAGCAATAAAACCAAGAATGATCAATGGAACGATAAATTTAAGAAAACCACCGAAAATAGTTGTGAACGTTGCAAATATGCGAGCCAACCATTCAGGTGAAAACGAACCGATTAACACCCCTAGAGCGATTGCCAAAATGATTCTTGGCAATAAACCAAAATTGATTTTCATTGATGTGTCCTCCTCATGTGAACATTTGTATTTTATTTATTATCCCAAAGTATCACAGACCGTAAAATAATAGAATAGTTTCTCAAAAACGCGGAATATTTTCATTATTCTACCAAAAGAAAAAGCACCCTTTCGGATGCTTGTAGATGTTTATTTTGCGTCTACAGGTACGACTGAGCCGCCCCATTCTTCTAAAATAAAGTCTTGAATTTCTTTTGAAGTCAGCACTTCAACCAATGCCTTGATGTTTTCGTTGTCCTTATCGCCTTTGCGAACAGCAATAAGGTTAACGTATTGTGAATCTGAGCTTTCAAGTGCGATTGAATCTTCTAATGGATTCAAGCCGGCATCAATTGCGTAGTTTGAGTTGATTAGCAATGCATCACCTTCGCCTGACTCATAAAGCTGAACCATCAATGCTGCTTCATAATCTGCATCAAATTCAAGATTTTTTGGGTTGTCCGCGATATCTTTCACTTCTGCAGTCGTTTTATCAACGCCTTCTTCTAATGTCAGCAAGCCTTCTGCTTCCAAGAATGACAAGATGCGTCCGTGATCTGCAACTGAGTTGCTCATCAAGATTGTCGCACCATCAGGAAGTTCATCAAGCGATTTGTATTTTTTCGAGTAAACACCGATTGGTTCGATGTGAATGCCACCAGCATTTTCAAATTCGTAGCCGAAGTCATTCATTTGCGATTTCAAATACGGTTCGTGCTGGAAATAGTTTGCGTCAATTTCGCCTGATTCCAAGTCTTGGTTCGGCAAAATATAATCTTGGTACGTTTCAATTTCCAATTCGATGCCTTTTTCTTCTAGCAATGGTTTAGCTTGCTCAAGGATTTCAGCATGCGGTACATTCGATGCACCGACTTTCAATGTTTTTGCGTCTTCCGATGAGCCGCCTTCTTCAGCTCCGCAGCCTGCTAATGCGAATACTGTCAATAATGTTCCTGCTACAAATTTCTTCATGTGTCATTCTCCTTTTGATGTGTTTTTTTATATTTAGCGTTTGTCTGACTTTATCGTCAAACGATCGCCTATAAACTGAATTGCAAATACGATGATTAAAATCAGAATGGTAGACATTAATACCACATCTTCACGGCTTCTTTGGAATCCATCTAAGAATGCCAATGTGCCAAGCCCGCCAGCACCAATGATGCCGGCCATTGCCGTATAACCGACAAGTGCGATTGCAGTGACGGTAATACCGGATACAAGTGCCGGTTTTGACTCCGGCAGCAATACTTTGCGGATAATCGTCCAAGTGCTTGCGCCCATTGAGCGAGCGGCTTCGATAACGCCTTTATCAATTTCTTTCAATGCGATCAACACCATGCGTGCATAAAACGGTGCGGCACCTATAATCAACGCTGGCAATGCCGCGTTCGGACCACGAATTGTGTCCATAACGAACTTCGTGAACGGGATTAACAAAATGATCAGGATGATAAACGGAATCGATCGGAAAATGTTAACGAAAGCGCCAGTCAGCCAATTGACAATGCTGTTTGCCCATAATTGCTTCGGTGCTGTTAAAAATAAGATGATGCCGAGTACCAAGCCGATGACGAATGTAAAGAATGTCGACATGGCCGTCATGTAAATGGTTTCAAGCGTTGCTTCCCACATATCGTTCCAGTCAACGTTCGGGAATAATGACTCAATCATTTGCCATCACCTCCGTTTGCACATCTTCTGAATTCAGGAAGGCAATCGCCTCATCAATTTCAGGCTGTGAGCCTTTTATCTGTAAGATCAATGTTCCATATGCCCCTCTTTGTGTATGTGCGATATTGCCTTGCACAATGTTAATGTCTACCGGATGTTTGCGAATCAGCTTTGTTAAAATCGGCTGTTCGGTTTGGTCTCCGACAAAAACCAATTTAATCAATACGCCCGATGGATACAGTTCACGTAAATGCTTGATCGTTTCCTGTGAATCTTCGGTGTCTGTCACTTGAGCGACAAAGCGCTTGGTGATGTTTTCTTTCGGTGCTTGGAAAACGTTCAATACGTCGCCCAATTCGACTACGCGGCCGCCTTCCATAACCGCAACGCGGTGACAAATTTTGCGGATAACGTGCATTTCGTGCGTAATCAGCACAATCGTCAAGCCCAATCGCTTATTGATATCGACCAATAAATCCAAAATGGAATCCGTAGTCTGTGGATCAAGCGCTGACGTCGCTTCATCGCAAAGCAACACTTCAGGATCGTTCGCCAATGCACGCGCAATGCCGACTCGTTGTTTCTGGCCGCCCGACAATTGAGACGGGTACGCATTCTCTCTTCCACTAAGACCAACTAGTTCAACAAGCTCTAGGACACGTGCTGCCCGTTTTTCTTTCGGCACTCCTGCGATTTCAAGCGGAAATTCAATATTCTCTTTAACGGTGCGAGACCAAAGTAAATTGAAATGCTGAAAAATCATGCTGACTTTCTGACGCGCTTTCCGCAATTCCTTGCTGTTGATCGCCGTAATGTCTTGACCGTTAATGATGACGGATCCCGACGATGGTTTTTCCAATCCGTTGAGCAACCGGATCAGCGTACTTTTACCAGCGCCGCTGTACCCAATGATGCCGAAAATCTCACCGGACGCGATGTCCAGTTCGACTGCATCGACCGCGGTCAGCGTGCCTTTGCCCGTATCGAACACTTTCGATAGTTTTTTTAATTCAATCATTCCATAAACACTCCTAATCTAAAAAATAAAAAACCCCTCTGCGCATAAATGAGCAGAAGGGTAACTTAAAAAGTTAAACCGATCTCTCATTTCCCGAAGTTTTCACTTCGTGTGACTTGGCACCATTTCATTTTCATGACGGTTGCCGGGCTTCATAGGGCACTTCCCTCCACCACTCTTAATAAGAGTAACGATATTTAATTAATTTCAGAAACTCAATTTACCATGCTTCGATTTATTCGTCAACTGATTTTAATTTCCCATACAAATATGGGACCGAATGGAACGCGTAAATTTTCTCTTTTAATTGTCCGTTTTCGGTGATAAGTAAGCATGGTACACTTTCCACTTGATACAACGATGCAATTTCTTGTACGTAGTTTAAATTGGCTTTCCCTATTGGCAAGGCCGGCACCAATTCTTGAACAATTTCAAGCATTTGGGAAGCGACTTGGCAAGTGCCACACATCGGCGCATACAGGTAGTAAGCAACTTTATTATTTGTATTTTTTTCTTTCAGCCATTCTTTATGTGTCCATTCATTCATTCGAGTTCATCCTTCAGCTATAAACTTATTGACTTGGATATTGGCCGATATGAGGATATCGAGCAGGACGCGGCTTGGTGTAGCAGCCACTTCTTTATAGCTCGGGTTGATATAGACATGACGGGCTTCTGGAAATTCGCGTTTGACCAACTTGCGCAATTTTTCACCTGACTTGTCTGCATCCACCAAAACGATGATATCCATTTCTTCAAACGGCAACAGTATTTCTTCAAGCCTTGTAGCACTTACTGTACCATTTGTGCAGAGAATCGTCACGGGTTCTGCAATAAGCCGCGCAATTCTAGCTTTATCACTGATGCCTTCCACCACAATCACTTTTTCCATAAAGCAACACCTCGCTAGGTAAGATAAACAAAAGAGCTTAAGTATTCAGGACGTTAGTTTTCATCAAAGTGAGTTATCTACGTTCATTCTCTATTAACATTCACTTTACTTATTTTTTGTCTCTATACTCAAGGATCCGGAGCACCAAGTGTATGATAAGTTCAGCATAGTTGAATTAAAAATTACCGGATTTGAGTATAAAAAAAGCGCCACATAGGCGCTTGCATTTACTCGTTGATCATTTCTTTGTATTGCTCAGCTGTCATCAATTCGCCTAATTCAGCTTCGCTAGGGGATTCGATTACGACCATCCACGCGTTTTCATAAGGAGATTCGTTAACAAATTCCGGGCTGTCTTCAAGTTCGCTATTCACTTCCACTACTTTACCGCTAAGTGGCGCATAAAGTTCTGAAACTGTTTTAACCGACTCAACACTGCCGAAAGGCTGGTCTTTTTTCAATTCGTCGCCAACTTGCGGCAATTCGACAAATACAATATCACCAAGTTCAGCTTGTGCAAAATCTGTAATGCCGATGCGTGCTGTCGCGCCTTCTACTTTAACCCATTCATGCTCTTTTGAATAACGAAGTTCTAGTGGTGTGCTCATCGAAAACCCTCCAAAATATGTAGTTTAGTCATATTTAATTTTGACATAAACAAATCAGAATTACAAGAATTCAATAACTTTACTGCCAATTGGCTTCAAAGTCTTGTTCTTTAAAACCAAGTGTTACTTTGCCATCGCCATAAGTCAAAGGACGTTTGATCAACATGCCGTCAGAAGCCAGTAATTCCAGCTGCTCTTCTTCAGTCATTTGCGGCAATTTATCTTTTAATCCAAGTTCGCGGTATTTCATGCCGCTCGTATTGAAAAACTTCTTCAATTCGACTCCGCTCGCTCCATACATTTCGCTAAGCTGCTCTTTTGAAGGCGGTGCTTCAGCAATATTGATTTCATTGTATTCGGCTCCTTGTTCGTCCAGCCATTTTTTCGCCTTGCGGCAAGTTGTGCATTTCGGATATGCGTAATAAGTGATCAACAGAAAACCTCCCTTTTTTCAAAGCTTACCAAACCGCGAAAGCGGCGTCGATATTAAATACTGTATGCATTAATTCTTATGTAACGCAAAAAGGTATTGAGCCCCCTGCTCAATACCTTTTTGTTTTCAAACTCACTTTTGAGCTTAGTTAGAATGATTAAACTACGTATTTTTCTGCATCGATCAATTTAACTGCTGCTTCACGTTTTTTCGCAATGACGTTATACGGCGTCGAACGCGTCAATTTACGCAATGCGGATAGCATCATGCGCTGGTTATCGCCTTCGATAGCAGCGATCAATGTTTCTTTTGCATCTTTCTCGATCTTATCAAATGCTTCTTGGCAATAAATTTGAGTGTATAACAATTTCTGCTGCGCTTTATCTTCACCTGATGCAGCGATTGCTTTTTCTGTACGAAGTACAACCGATTCCATCGCAAAGACGTTGCTTACGATATCCGCGATGTTCACTAACACTTCCTGCTCCTGCTCCAATTTCGTGCCATACGTTTGTGCTGCTAGGCCAGCTGCAAGTAATGCGATTTTCTTCGCGTTGCGGACCAAGTATTTTTCTTGAGCCAATGCTTCGGTGCCAACTTCTTCCGGCATCATCATCAATAGCTCTTCTTGCAATTTCTGTGCGTGCTGCAATAACGGTAGTTCGCCTTTCATTGCTTTACGCAATAACGTACCTGGCACTAACAAACGGTTGATTTCGTTTGTTCCTTCAAAAATACGGTTGATGCGGGAGTCACGGTAAATGCGCTCGATTTCGTATTCTTGCATAAAGCCGTATCCTCCGTGAAGCTGAACGCCTTCGTCAACGATATAGTCCAGCGTTTCCGTACCAAAGAATTTATTCAACGAACATTCAACAGCAAACTCTGCAATCGAATCGGCTACCAATTTCCCATCAGCGTGTTGTTCGTCTGTGAATTCGCTCATGCGGTCTTCGAACAAGCCAACTGTGCGGTAAACTGAACTTTCCACCGCGTAAAGATGCGATGCCATTGTCGCCAATTTCTCACGCGTCAAATTGAATGAAGAAATCGGCGTTTTGAATTGCTGGCGCTGGTTTGTATAAGGGATTGTAATTTCCATCGCTCGTTTCGAAGCTCCGATTGTGCCAACTCCCAATTTATAGCGCCCGATGTTCAAGATATTGAATGCGATAATGTGTCCGCGCCCTGCTTCACCTAATAGGTTTTCTACAGGTACTTGTGCGTCTTCTAAGATCAATGTGCGCGTTGATGAAGATTTGATACCCATTTTCTTTTCTTCAGGTCCTACGGAAACGCCGTCGTATTCGCGTTCCACGATGAATGCTGAGAATTTATCGCCGTCAATTTTCGCATATACAACGAATACATCAGCAAAACCAGCATTCGTAATCCATTGTTTTTCGCCGTTTAAAACATAATGTGTACCCGCTTCATTCAAACGAGCTGTCGTTTTCGCGCCAAGAGCATCCGATCCTGAACTCGGCTCAGTCAATGCATAAGCCGCAATCATTTCACCTGTCGCTAAGCGCGGCAAGTATTGTTGCTTTTGCTGCTCGTTACCGAAAAGGACGATTGGCAATGAACCGATTCCGACGTGAGCTCCGTGTGTAATCGAAAATCCGCCGGCTTTCGACATTTTTTCTGCGATCAATGCAGAAGCAATCTTATCCAATCCAAGTCCGCCGTATTGTTCAGGTACATCAGCGCCTAGAAGACCTAAGTCACCAGCTGATTTCAATAAACGCACAGAATGTTCGAATTCGTGGTTTTCCAGTTTTTCGACGACAGGCATTACTTCCGTATTAACGTAATCCTCCGTCGTTTTGGCGATCATTTTATGCTCTTCTGTAAAATCTTCCGGTGTGAATACACGTGAAAGGTCTGCATCTTCAATTAAGAAACTGCCGCCTTTGATTAATGTTTTTTCTTGTTCCATTGTGAATTCCTCCTAGTTTTTATTGGTACCCAATTGATTTCTATAGCATTTCAAAGACGCCTGCTGCGCCCATTCCGCCGCCGATGCACATTGTCACAACACCGAATTGCTTGCCTTGACGCTTCAATTCGCTCATCATGCGAATGGTTAAAATCGAGCCTGTTGCACCGAGTGGATGTCCTAGCGCAATTGCTCCGCCGTTGAAGTTCACTTTATCAATATCAATTCCGAGGTTCCGGACAACTGCTAGTGATTGTGAAGCGAATGCTTCATTCAATTCCCATACATCGATGTCGTTGATTGATAGCCCTGCTAGTTTTAATGCTTTTGGAATTGCGACGATCGGACCGATACCCATGATTTCAGGTGGGACACCGCCTGTTGCGAACGAACGGAATTTCGCTAAAGGTTTAAGCCCAAGCGCTTCCGCTTTTTCACGATCCATGACTAGTAATGCACCAGCTCCGTCGGATGTCTGAGACGAGTTTCCAGCAGTTACCGAACCGCGTGCTGAGAATGCTGCACGCAATTTGCCTAAGCCGCCAACGTTCGTGCCATCGCGTACGCCTTCATCCATTTTGAACATGAACGATTGTTCTTGGAATTTATTGTTTTCATCCACATACCGTTTCTTCACTTCAACCGGTACGATTTCTTCATCGAAATGACCAGCTGCGATTGCTGCTTTTGCACGCTCATGCGAACGTACAGCAAATGCGTCTTGATCTTCACGGCTCACACCGTATTTTGTCGCCACTTGTTCTGCCGTATGGCCCATGCTCATGTAATACTGAGGCGCCGTTTCTGCCAATTTCGCATTCGGGCGAATAACGTTGCCCATCATCGGCACCATGCTCATCGATTCAACTCCACCTGCTATTACTGCTTCAGCCGAGCCGACCATGATTTTTTCAGCAGCGTATGCAATCGACTGCAACCCTGATGAACAAAAGCGGTTAACCGTTATTGCCGGCGTTGTATCCGGCAATCCTGCCAATGCGCCGATGTTGCGCGCAATGTTCATGCCTTGCTCTGCTTCAGGCATTGCGCACCCCATAATCAAATCATCTATTGGACCATCATATCCTGACCGATTCAATGCTTCTCGTACCACCAATGCGCCGAAATCATCCGGCCGCACAGATGCTAGAGAACCTTTTTTCGCTTTTCCGACCGGCGTTCTTGCTCCAGCCACGATTACTGCTTCACGCATTTCTGTTTCCTCCTTTTAATATCGAGCTATTAGTTCCGAAGCGGTTTGCCTTTTACTAACATATGCTGCATCCGTAATTGTGTTTTCGGCTTCGCCACAAGGTTCAAGAACGCTTCACGTTCCAAATCAAGGAGATATTGCTCGTCCACCAATGTGCCGTATGGCAGTTTTCCACCTGATAGGACGAACGCCAATTTTTTCGCGATTTTCAAATCATAATCGGAAATATAGCCTGAGATGTGCATACTTTCTGCACCGAGCAATAATGTTGCATACCCCGGTTCGCCTGTAACCGGCACTTTGTCGCGAACAGGCGCTTGGTAGCCATTTTCATATAAGTTAAGAGCAGCTTGTTTCGCATCGTGGATCAAGTGATCGCTGTTGACGCTGATGCCGTCTGTAAAGTTCAAGAAGTTCGTGTCGCGTGCTTCTTCAGCAGATGTCGATACTTTCGCCATCGCAATTGCTTCGAAAACTTTGCTTGCCACGTTTTGATAATCGAATGTCACGCCATGCGGCAAGCCTTTCAAATGCTTGATGTATAGTTCTTTGTTTCCGCCGCCGCCAGGAATCAACCCAACGCCCGCTTCTACTAGACCCATATACGTTTCCATCGATGCCTGTATGTGCGCAGCGTGAAGAGCTACTTCTGCTCCGCCGCCTAGCGTCATGCCAAATGGCGCAACGACTACTGGCTTCGAACTATACTTAATCTTCATCAACGCGTTTTGGAACGTTTTAATCGTGTAGTCCAGTTCGAAAATATTATCGTCCTGTGCTTCCATTAAAATCATGCCTAAATTAGCGCCAACGCAGAAATTCTTTCCTTGGTTGCCAATCACAAGACCTTTATGGTTTTTCTCCACTTCGTCGACCGCATAATTAATCATTTGCATGATATCCAAGCCGATTGCATTTGAACGTGAATGGAACTCTAGCAATAAGATGCCGTCTCCAAGATCGATTAAACTTGCACCCGAATTCGACTTCAGGACACCGTTCTTTTTCTTGTAGCGTTTCAAATCGATTGCTTTTTCATTGACTGGAACAGGTGTGTAGTCGGTGCCATTAAAGAAATGAAGGTCGCCGTCTACTTCTTTATAGAAGGTTTCGTTGCCGCTATCCAGCAAGCTTTGCGTGAATGCCGGAATGGCATGTCCTTCTTCAATCATCTTATCAACAGATTTGCGTACGCCGATTGCGTCCCAAATTTCAAACGGTCCTTGTTCCCAACCAAAGCCCCATTTCATCGCGTTATCGATAGCCACAATGTCATCAGCGATTTCTCCGTGCAATTGAGCCGAATAGCGCAACGTTGGAGAGAATAAATGCCATAGCAATTCGCCTGTGCGATCATTCGCATACACGAGCGTTTTCACTTTCGCGTTCAAGCCTTTTTGTTGTTTCGCCATTTCTTGTGAAGGCGTTTTCAATTTTCCTGCGGCTCTGTATTCCATTGTTTCAGGATCCAGCTCTAAGATTTCTTTGTCTTTTTTCAAGAAGAAGCCTTGTCCTGATTTAGCACCTAGCCAACCGTTCTCGACCATTTTTTTCATAAAGTCAGGTGCATCGAATACTTGCTGTTCTTCTCCGCTCGTTTGGTCGTAGACATTTTTCGCAACGTGCATGAAAGTGTCCAACCCAACAACATCAAGCGTACGGAACGTTGCCGATTTCGGTCGGCCGATCAATGGACCCGTCACAGAATCCACTTCTCCGATTGAATAGCCGCGGTTTTGCATTTCGCGCACCGCTACCAATAATCCGTAAGTGCCGATGCGGTTCGCGATGAAGTTTGGTGTATCTTTCGCTTCTACCACGCCTTTGCCTAAACGATCTTCACCGAAAGCTTTCATGAAGCCGAGCACTTCTGGTGATGTCGTCGTTGCCGGAATCACTTCAAGCAATTTCAAGTAGCGCGGCGGATTGAAGAAATGCGTGCCAAGAAAATGTTTGCCAAAGTCTTCAGAACGCCCTTCTGCCATCGCGTTGATGCTAATGCCTGATGTATTTGACGAAATGATCGTGCCTGGTTTTCTAACTGCATCTAATTTTTCATATAATGATTTTTTAACATCCAGGTTTTCGACAATGACTTCAATGATCCAGTCCACGTCTTTCAGTTTATCCAAATCATCTTCCAAATTACCCGGCGTGATCAGTTGCAGGTTTTTCTTAGCTGCAAGTGGAGCCGGCTTCTGTTTTAGCAATTTTTGCACGGCTGTAGCAGCAATGCGGCTACGCACTTGGCGGTTTTCTAAAGTCAGGCCTTTTGCTTGTTCTTCTTTTGATAATTCACGCGGAACGATATCCAGTAGTAAAACCGGAATTCCGATATTTGCAAGGTGTGCCGCAATGCCAGATCCCATGACGCCAGAACCGATGACGGCTGCTCTTTTAATTTGGTATGTCACTCGAAAACCCTCCTAGTATTTTTTGAATGAATCCTCATTCATTTTTTAATTGATGAATTGTAATATTAAGTGCAACACTCGCTGAAAACAAAAAAGGCCCATGACAGACTCGTGTAAAATGTAAGTTACCACACCAACACTACACGGAGGTTCTGTCATGAGTTATGTCCAGCTTACCATAA
>JBFEIJ010000074.1:0-11796 GCA_041553775.1 Planococcus sp. (in: firmicutes) | reverse complement strand
GCAGCAGCCAATAAAGCTAGTAATAATATTTTTTTCATATTTTTCACCTCATGCGCCGCCAGTTGGGCCGCTGAATATCGTGAATACCATAATAAAGAATCCAAGAATCAGCAAAATATACGCGATTATTGCAAAAACGAATTTGACCACACCATTTTTAAGTTTATATCTGCTTAAATAGATCATGCCCATTGAAATGATCAAAAAAGCAATCCCTGCAAAAGAGACCCACATTTTGTCTAAAGAGCTCATAATTGACCGCCTTTCGTACTGTTTCAGTCCATAGTATAGCATAAAAAAAGAAGAGGCTGCGTTGCGCCGCCTCTTCTTTTGTGACAATTAAAGCAAGTTGATCAAATCTTCCATTTCGTTCTTTTTCATGCGTCCCATCAGCAGTTCGACTGCATCTTTTGTTGATTTGCCTTCGAAGAGAACCGCATACAAAGCATCTGTAATTGGCATAGGCACATCAAATGCCTCAGAGAGTTGATGGGCAGCTTTAGTCGTACGAATGCCTTCTACGACCATTCCCATCTCATCTAGCACTTGGTCGATCGATTTTCCTTTACCGAGCATGTTCCCTGCACGCCAATTGCGCGAATGGGGGCTTGTGCACGTGACAATCAAATCACCGACACCTGATAGTCCTGAAAACGTCAAAGGAGTCGCGCCCATTTTAACGCCAAGACGGGCTATTTCAGCTAGTCCGCGCGTGATCAAAGCCGCTTTCGCGTTATCGCCATAACCAAGACCGTCCGTGATGCCGACAGCCAAAGCAATGATGTTTTTAAGCGCTCCACCGATTTCAACGCCGATGACATCGGTATTCGTATAAACGCGGAAATATTGGTTCATGAACAAATCCTGAACTTTTTCGGCTGACGCTTGGTTTTCACAAGCCGCTGTCACAGTTGTAGGTTGTTCAAGCACCACTTCTTCCGCATGACTTGGACCGGATAGAACGACAACATCGTCAAGCCATTGCGCCGGAATTTCTTCACGGATCATTTCACTGATGCGCTTCAGGGAATCCGGTTCAATGCCTTTAGAGACATGAACAAACAAGGTTTTTCTATTTAAATCCGCAGTCATTGCAGCACATACTTCTCTCACTGCTTTTGTTGGAACGGCTATTACAAAAACCGCTGAATGATCGATCGCCGATTTCAGATCACTTGTCGCCTTCAGATTTTTAGGCAATTGGATGTTTTTAAGATATCGGTTATTCGTATGTTGGTTAATTTCTTCCGCTTGTTCTGAGCGGTGCGTCCAAAGCAGGACATCATGGCCATTTTGCGCTAATACATAACTTAACGCCGTCCCCCAGCTGCCTGCTCCAAATACAGATATTTTCTCCATATCAGTAACCACCTTTTCCAATTATGTGCGGGCGCGCGTAATCAAACGAAGCGGTGTACCTTCAAAGTCGAAGCTATCGCGAATTCGATTTTGCAAGAAACGCTCGTAGCTGAAATGCATCAATTCAGGCTCGTTGACAAACACTACGAATGTCGGCGGCTTGATAGCCACTTGTGTAACGTAATACAAGCGCAAGCGACGGCCTTTATCAGTAGGTGCAGGGTTCATAGCTACTGCGTCTTCAATAACTTCGTTTAGAATGCTGGACTGAATGCGTCGAGCATGATTATCATTTACCCGGTTAACGATTTCAAGGATATTGTGTACACGTTTTCCACTAATCGCAGACACGAAAAGAATCGGTGCATAATCCAAGAATAAGAAATGCTCACGAATTTTACGCGTCATGACGTTCATGGTTTTTTCGTCTTTTTCAACGGCATCCCATTTATTGACGATGATAATAACGCCTTTTCCTGCTTCATGGGCATAACCAGCAATTTTCTTGTCTTGCTCCTGTATGCCTTCTTCCGCATTTAACACGACTAAAACAACGTCAGAGCGTTCAATCGCACGCAACGCACGTAGTACGCTGTATTTCTCAGTCGTTTCATACACTTTCCCTTTTTTACGCATGCCGGCTGTATCAATAATCACATACGGCTGATCTTCGTATTCGTATTGCGTATCAATAGCATCACGGGTCGTACCTGCAATGTCACTGACAATAACGCGCTCTTCTCCTAAAAATGAATTGACCAAAGAAGATTTACCGACATTCGGACGTCCGATTAATGAGAACTTTATCACATCATCCGGGTATTCTTCCTGATCGTCTTGAGGGAAGTTTTTCGCAACTTCATCCAATAAATCTCCGATGCCTAGTCCATGTGATCCCGAGATCGGATACGGTTCGCCCATACCCAATTGATAAAAATCAAATACTAAATGACGCATATCCGGGTTATCGATTTTATTGACTGCCAATATGACAGGCTTTTTCGTACGGTATAAAATTTTCGCAACTTGCTCGTCCTGCGTCGTCACTCCATCACGTCCGTTAACTAAGAAGATGATGACATCCGCTTCGTCCATCGCAATTTCAGCTTGCTGGCGAATTTGTTCCAAGAAAGGCTCATCGCTTAAATCGATGCCTCCTGTATCAATAATGTTAAATTCATGAGTCAGCCAATCAGCTGAACTGTAAATACGGTCACGCGTTACTCCTGGAATATCTTCCACGATGGAGACACGTTCACCGACTACGCGATTAAAAATCGTTGACTTCCCGACATTCGGCCGTCCAACGATTGCTACTACCGGTTTTGACATAATATATTCATCCTTCCACTTCTGATATTCCTATTATACACGAAAAAGGCGATGGCATCTTGTAAATGTCCATCCCCCTAAAAGGTGTAATTTTCAGTTATTAGTTCTATTGGCATATAACGCCGGGTTATAGCCTCGCATCGATAAGTATTGGCTCAATTCACCGCTTAGAATAGCAGGACAGTGTATTAAATTTGCTGGTTCTGCTGCACCAAGGGCAGTCATCATCATGCGCATGTCTTCCTGCAAACAGTGAATTTCACTTATCAATCCTTGTTCTCCGCCTTCAAGCGCAGATTTCAGGAAAGTTCCTGCAAGGCCTACAGCGTCAGCTCCCAGCACTAAAGCCTTTATGGCATCTTGTGCGTGCTGGATGCCACCGGAAGCCAGCACTGCGCGCGGGAATACATCTTTCGTTTCAATAATTGAAACCGCCGTCGGCACACCCCAGTCTTGAAAATAAGACAGTTTTCGTGCCCGCCGTTCGTTTTCTATGGATGCGAAGTTCGTTCCACCAAAACCACCAACATCAATTGCTGCGATACCCGTTTGAGCCAATTTTTCTGCCGCTTCACGAGAAACACCAAAGCCGGTTTCTTTTACAATAACCGGAACAGAAAGAGTTTCAGCAATAGCAGCAATGCGTTCAAGCGCTCCTTTAAAATCTCGATCGCCTTCAGGCATGGTTAATTCTTGAATGACATTCAAGTGGATTTGCAAAGCGTTTGCTCCAATCATCTCCACCGCTTCTTCAGCTTGGCGAACACTTGCTTCACTGCCCAAATTGCCCATGACAAAACCAGTCGGATTTTCTTTACGTACAATTTCATAGCTTTTTCGTTCTGTACGGTCTTTCAGCGCCGCCATTTGGGAACCGACCGCCATCGCGATACCGGTTTCTTTCGCAGCACGGGCAAGCAAACCGTTCAATTGGGTTGTCTTTTCCCCACCGCCGCCTGTCATGGCATTAATAAAAACAGGTGATTCCAATTTCAAATCACCTGTCTTGATATGAAGGTTTATGTCTTCTACACCAATCGATGGCAATGCTTGATGCACCAAGCGGACATCATCCAGCATTGTTTCTCTTCCTTGGCCTGTTGAAACCGCAAATCTTATATGATCCATTTTCCTTTCGGCTCTGGACATCTTATTCTGACTTGAAGCCTTTTAATTTGTCGCCAATCACGTCTCGAATAGAAAAGCCGCTAGATTCTTCCGGCATTTCATAATCGGTATGTGATTGTTCCGCCTCTTTTTCTTGAAGCTCTTTAATGCTTAACGACAAGCGTTTATCGGCTTTGTTCACGTCCAACACTTTCACTTGAACTTCTTCGCCTTCAGTCAACACTTCATGCGGCGTAGCGATGTGCTTATGCGCAATTTGTGAAATGTGCACGAGACCTTCCACTCCTGGCAGCACTTCAACAAACGCTCCGTAGCTGACCAATCGTTTTACTTTGCCTGTGTGAATCGACCCTTTTGACGCACTTTCTTCAATCGCATCCCACGGTCCAGCCAGAGTATCCTTGATTGAGAGTGAAATGCGCTCAGAATCGCGATCTACGGATAATACTTTAACCGTTACTTCTTGGCCTTCTTTGACGACATCCGATACTTTTTCTACATGTTCATGCGATAATTGCGAAATGTGGACAAGTCCATCCACTCCGCCAATATCAACAAATGCACCGAAAGAAGCAATGCGTTGTACTTTCCCTTGCAGCACGTCGCCTTGATGAATCGTATCCATCACTTCTTCTTTTTGTGACTCTTTTTCCATTTCGACAACTGCACGATGCGATAAGATCAAACGGTTGTTTTCTTTTTCCATTTCAACAATCTTAAATTCCAACGTTTTGCCTTTGTAATCTTCGAACGATTCAACGAAATAATCTTCTACAAGTGAAGCCGGCACAAAGCCGCGCACGCCAAGATCCAATACCAATCCGCCCTTAACGACGTCTTTCACTTCTGTTTCGATAATTTCGCCAGTTTCAAACTTTTGCTCTAGCATGTCCCATGCTTGTTCAGCATCAACTTTGCGCTTAGACAATACAAAGTTCTCATCTTCGACTTTTGTAATAACCAAGTCGAGAACGTCACCTTCTTTTACTGAATCCGATGCTTTTTCGATGTGGAGGCTCGACAATTCACTGATCGGAATGATCCCATCAAATGGCGCGCCATCAATTGTAACGGTTACTGCTTTTTCTTCGATCTTAAGAACTGTACCTTTTACGTGATCCCCCACTTGGAAGTCACGGTTTTCCATTTCGTTCATTTCCTCAGACATCAGTAGCCCTCCTTCACAAACTATCCACTTCTTATTTTATTCGAATTCTCTAATAAAAACAAAAATAATCACTTTTTATTTACTATTTTCATCCAGTAGTTTTTGGATTGATGCCATAATGACTTCAGTCACTTCGTCTGGCGTGGCTTTGCGCTCTCTATACGGTTCCATGGAAATCGGTTCACCGAATGCCACTTTCACTTTACGAAACGCTTTATACGGACCGATAATAGCGCAAGGCATAACGTCTGCGTTTCCGCGCAAGGCGAAAAACCCCGCTCCGCTCAATCCTTTTTTCAAAACACCATCGCTCGATCGTGTTCCTTCCGGAAACAAGCCTACGACTTCGCCGCTTTTTAGAATTTTCAGCGCTGTTCGCATCGCTTCTCGATCGCTCATGCCTCGCTTAACCGGAAAAGCATTAACCTTCGGCAAAAGCGCTCCGAGAACTGGCAGCTTGAATAATTCTTCTTTTGCCATGAAATGGACCGTCCTTGGCGCAGTCATGCCGACAACTGGCGGATCGAGTGCATGAATGTGATTGGAACACAGAAGAATGCCTCCATCTTTCGGAAAATTTTCGTGTCCAGTCACTTCAAATCGATACAACGGTGTTAAGGCTGTTTTTACCAAAGTTTTACCGAATGCGTATAAATTCACCTCAATCCATCCTTTCTTCAGCCAGTTTAAGGATTTCTTGGGCTGCTTCTTGAATCAGCATATTCGTAGTATCCATATAGATGGCATCTGCCGCTTGTTTAAGCGGAGACACTTCTCGTTCTGAGTCCATTTTATCCCGCAGAGCGATTTCTTCTTGCAGCTCCGCTAAAGGCGTATTGATGCCGCGCGCTTCGTTATCTGTAAAACGGCGCATCGCTCGTTCTTCGACAGTCGCCGACATGAAGACTTTTAATGCAGCGTTTGGCAGCACGTCCGTCCCGATGTCTCGGCCATCCATCACGACGCCTCTGTTTTCAGCTAGCTGACGCTGCAATTCGACCATGCGTTCACGGACAAGTCCATGTGCAGACATTTCCGATACGGCTTTCGTCACTTGCTGCGTGCGAATCGCCTCGGTCACTTCCACGCCGTCCAAAAACACCAATTGTCCGTTTTCAGAAGGTTGCAGATCAATTTCTGTACGCAATAAAAGCTCTCCCGCTTCTTCGTTGCTCGCCATATTAATGCCTTCATTTATCGCTTTTAACGTAATGGCACGGTACATTGCACCTGTGTCGATGTAAATATAGCCTAATTGCTCAGCCACTATTTTTGCTATAGTGCTTTTACCTGCTGCTGCAGGGCCATCAATTGCGATTTGTATTGGATTCGTCAAAAATGTCACCTCATCATAAGTATTCAACATATTTTAACACAAGAAAAGCGGAAACGGACGTTTAGATTCGACAGGCAAGTTATGGCCAAATGAGATTTGGTCCATAACTTTGCGACGAAGCACGAAGTGCTGCAGGAGCAGTTGGTTTTTGATGAGTCGGCGCAGCGACATTCCTTGGTGAATAAAAAAAGTTAGATCCGAAAGTCAATTGAGCGACCAGCGGATCTAACCTTAATTAATTCATATTTAGACTTCGATTACGGATGCAGCGAAGTGTGGTCGTGGTAATGGCTTAAACTTAATTGGTGGGCTTGTTTGACCTTTCGCAAACCGAACCACCACAAGAACATCATGAACGGGATAACGCCGTAAGACCATGAAGTGTTCAAATACAAAATGCCGTTATAAGCCAAATGCAAAATGGTCGAGCCGACAAGTGCCATAATGAGCCACCTCAGCCTGTTGTTTCTTGAGAATTTTGCTCGTCCCATATAAAAACCCATAACTACTCCAAATAATGCATGGCTCGAAACGGGAAGGAACGCTCGCAAAAACGCGGTTTGCATACCGAATTCCAATAAATACAAGATGTTTTCAACCGTTGCGAACCCCAGGGAGACACTGGCTCCATACAAAATACCATCATATGGATCTTCAAAATCGATATGGCGATAAACGGCGATAATTAGAACGAGCCACTTAAAGAACTCTTCAATAATGCTCGGGAAAAAAACTTTTTGGGCAAACACTTTTGAAAAAACGCCTTCAACATCAAACACATATTGAATGAACAAAATAGGAAAAGTCAAAACCGCTCCGTAGATAAAACATTGGAATAATAATTTGGAAGGTTCTTCTGCAAAATCATCACGCAAATAAAAGTAACTGAATAATGCCAAACTCGGAGCAATCGCAACAGTTAATAGAATTATCATATGGATGCTCCTTTGCTGAATTTGCTTTTATTATAGCACAATTATATGGGAATTTTTAGCACATCATCAAGTTTTCATCGTTATTTCGCAAACGCATCATTGGCAATTGTTTCGGATGTTGACAATAAAACAGCCAATTTGATACGCGCTTTTTTGCTGTCGTAATCGCCGCCCAATAACACGCCTTTTTGCATCAAATCATGCGCGCTTCCGAGATAGCCATAGCTCGGATAAACCAATCCTTCTTCGGCACTGGTCGTCAATAGCACAACGATGCCTTTTGCTATCGCTTTTTCGATGGCTTCCACCATATACGGCGAGATTTGCCCACGCCCAGCTGCTTCTAATACAATGCCTTTTGTGTTTCCTTGTAATAACAAATCGATGAGCAACCCGTCTTGGCCGGAAAAACATTTGATAATGTCAACGCGCGGAATTTCATGACCCATTTGCCTAACTTCGTGCACAATCGGTTTTTGATAAACACTGACTACATCGTTATCAATGATCCCCAAATAGCCATGCCCGAATGAATCAAATCCTTGCAGATTACTTGAATGTACTTTTTTGACGTATTTCGCCGAGTAGATCCGCTCATTAAAGACCACCACCGTGCCAACACCTCGCAAAGTTTGATCCACAGATACATAAATGGAATTTCTCAAATTGGAATACACATCCGTACCGACATCATCCGGCGAACGCTGAGACCCTGTAACCACGATTGTTCGTTGATCATCAATCGTCAAATCCAAAAAATAAGCTGTTTCTTCTAAAGTGTCGGTGCCGTGAGTAACGACAATCCCATCTACCGTCTCATCAGCCAATTCCGTTTCAATCGCTTGCTTCAACACATCCCATTCGTTGAATCCAATATGCATGCTAGGAAGCTGGAAGACGTCTATAACGTTCACTTCGATTTCTTCAGGTAACTGGCATAACGCAGCCAGTTCTTTGCCGGAAATCGCACCGGATTTCAACAAGCCTTTTGATATTTCCCTGCTGGCAATTGTTCCACCAGTCGTGAGTAATGATACTTTCTTCTTCATGAACATCGCTCCTTATGGGTTTCATTTTACACGAATTCACTTAGAGGAAATAGCTGATTGTCGATAAAAAATAAAAAGAAGATGCACTTATTGTGCACCTTCCTTCCTTGCTATGCTCTCGGCTATCAAACCTCCGTGAAAGCGGCCGTTTTCAATAAAAATCTCATTGGCGTTATTGCCTGCTGCAATGACTCCAGCAATGTATAAGCCTTCCACTTCGGTTTCCATCGTTTCTGCATCGATCACCGGACGCCCGGATTCCGAATCGATTGATATCCCCATCCGTTTCAAGAATTCGTGATCCGGGTGATAGCCAATCATCGCAAAGACAAAGTCATTCGGAATTCGCTCTTTCGTATCATTCACCGTCAACTCGACTTCAGTATCCGTTATCTTATCTACAATGGAGTCAAATAGCATGGTAATTTCTCCATTTCGGACCAAGCCGTCGAATTCCGGCAAAATCCACGGCTTGATGCTTTTCGAATAACTGGTGCCGTGATAAGTCACGGTGACGCGAGCTCCTGCTTTGTGCAGTTCAAGCGCTGCATCGATCGCTGAATTTTTACCGCCAATCACTAAAACATCCTGGTCGAAATAAGGATGCCCCTCTTTGAAATAATGCATGACCTTTGGCAATTCTGCCCCTTCGACCGCCAATTTATTCGGATTGTCGTAATAGCCTGTTGCCGTAATGACATATGTCGCTGAATAAGTCTCTTTTGAAGTGGTGACGATGAACCGGCCATGTTTCTCCACTGAGAGAACGGTTTCGAACGGCCGCACTTCAATTCCACTGCGTTTAACAACTTCCCGGTAGTAGACAAGCGCCTGGTTGCGCTTCGCTTTCCGGTCTTCTGTTATAAATGGAATGTCGCCAATTGACAGCTTTTCACTAGAACTGAAAAACGTTTGGTGAGTTGGGTAATTGTATATGGCATTGACGATATTTCCTTTTTCAATCACGATTGGATGCAAGCCGAATTTTTTTATCGCGATGGCTGCCGATAAACCACAAGGACCACCGCCGACAATTACAACATCTGTTTTTATCATTTCAATCTCTCCCGCTGTCTGTCTCTCCTAATAAGCATAGTGGATTTTCGCAACTTCTGCCAGCCGGATTGTCATCCATTTGAAATTGGATAAATGGTTATAAGATGAAATTCAGCATCAGCTCCGAGGCGCATCGGTAATTTAGTTGTGCCGAACCCATTGCTGATCAGCTGTACAACGCCGTCCACTTTCTCTGTACGCCCTTTTCGGTAAATTCCAAGTTTTCCGAAGCGAATTTGACCGCCGTGGGTGTGTCCAGCTAATGCAAAATCAATTTTGTATTGACTCCGAATTTTTTTGAATACGAATGGGGTGTGGGAGACGAAAATCACGGTATCCCGTTCGTCCACTTCCGCAAATGCTTTTTCGACTGACTGTTTTTGATAAGCGAAATAATCAATGCCCACTAACTTCAAATGATCCTGGTCAAACAATACGACCGATTCGTCTTCTAGTACCTTGATATCGTATTTATTAAAAAGTTCTCGAAGTTTCGCCTCGTCCATCTCGCGGTCATTATTGCCCCAAATAAAATAAACAGGCGCTTGCCGGCGAAGTGTCGCCAAATTCGCTTCCACCCGCTCCCATGGCACACCGCCTTCTGTAAAATCCCCGCCAATCACAATGAAGTCAATCGGAAAGCTGAATATTTTTTGATGTATAGTACGCCGGTGCACATCCGAAATAAACAACATGTCGAACGGCTGGAACGGTGTGGACGCCTGTAGACCAATGGACTGGCGCCGTAAATTGACGGCAAAAGCATTTTTCACCATATAAAGCGGTAGACTCGCTGCAATCATCAATCCGCCAATTAAAAGCTTTTTCATACAACTCTTTTCCTTTCCATAAATAAAGAGGCATAAGCGAAACGCTGCCTATGCCTCTTTATAGGTGATCCCACGATCAATCTTCCGCAATATCCAATACCCGGAATCCTGATTTTTCAAGCTCTTTCAAGAACTTTTCCAGATTGTTTTTCTTCTTAATTTTCAAGACAATTCGACGAATCAATTTTTCACTTTCATCAAATGTCACGAGTGAAATAACAGACTCTTTGTATTTTTCGATAATGTCGCCTAGGCGTCCAATACGTCCTTCCGATTCAACCGATGTGAACGTAATGCGAATTCCTTCAGATTGCATGCCAAAAGCGCTTTCCAATTGGTTCATCACATCATAGCGCGTGATGATGCCAAGAAATTCGTTATCTTCTACAACAGCGATAATCGGAAAGTCGTTCAACTCAACAATCGCTTTTTCAAACACATCGTTAATGCTAAGAAAGACATCTTGGTTAACCATTACATCTTGGACTTTCGTTTTTGTTAAGAAATCTTCTTTGCTCATGTTCGAACGGAAAAAATCACGGTAACCATGGAACCATGTAAAAATCCCTTTGAATTCCAGTCCGTCGATAACCGGCAATGCATCAATTCCGTGCTCTTCTAACAGTTCAAATCCTTTTTGAACCGAATCGTTCGGGTTTACTGTAAAACATTTTTCTTTTTTCACCATTACACTTTTCACAAACATCCATTTCACCTCTACCTTATACTTTTAACTCTTTTAATCTTTTTCGACAACCGAATGATTTTGTCCTGCTTTATGGGAGAATTAACGTAGCGCCAGCCGTGATTTCATTCGAATTCAAACCGTTTGCAGCTTTGATCTTTTCGACGCCTTCAGTAGCTCCTGCACCGCCGTATGTATTGACGGCAATGCGGTATAAAGTTTCACCAGGTTGGACGGTATGCGTTTTTGACGCAGCAACTGGCGCAGGCGTGGTTTCTTGTTTTGACTGTTCAGCTTCAGCTTGTTCTTTCTGTTTGTCTGCCTCTGCTTGAGCCGCTTCTGTTTCGGCCTTTTCTTTATCAGCTGCCGCTTGATCTGCTTCTTGCTTCTCTGCATCTGCCACGGCTTGTTTTTCTGCTTCTTCTTTTTCTGCTGCCTCTTTAGCTGCTGCAGCTTCGGCTTCGGATTCCTCATCTTCCGCTATGACCGGAACTAACGGCGCATCGGGAATTGTGGATTCCATATTGACTTCATTGCTAGGTTGACTTGTGGTCAACGTATCATTCGGTTCGTAGAAAAAATACACATAAATTAATATACTGACCGGGATTAATATGAAAAGGAAAAACAAGGACGACAATAAAAAACTTTTAGTTTTCACAGGTTTTTCTTTGATCGCTTTGCGCTGGGCAATTCTAGAAGCTGTTGTATTGTCTAAACCACTAACTTCCGAGCGATTTTTTCCAATACCATCACGATAATTTTGAGTTCCCATAGTTGACTGCTCCTATCTAAATCTGATAATTCCATTATGCCGAAAAAAATCAACTTTGTAAATGAAATATCGGAAAATTATCCCAATGGCAATAGTGCATTTAGCCGATTTACCCAATGTTCAAGCGCTCTTTTTTGGTATTT